>JAURXS010000190.1 GCA_030654305.1 bacterium
GGCGGCGGGCCGGCCGAGCAGGGCGGGGTCGTGCTGACGACCAACGGCTACGTCGAAGCCCGCCACCAGGCGTCGGTGGCGGCGCGCGCGACGGGCCGCCTCGCCGAAGTCATGGTCGAGGAGGGCGATACCGTGTCGGCCGGCCAGGTCGTGGCGCGCCTGCTGGACGAGGACCAGCTCGCCGCGGTCGCTCGCGCCGAAGCGGACCTCGCGCTCGCCCGGGCCCGCCAGGCGCAGGCCGAGGCCGTCGAGGTCGATGCCCGGCGCCGCGCCGCACGGCGGGCCGACCTGCGGGCGGCCGGCGCGATCGGCGCCGAGGAGGACGAGAGCGCGGACACCGTCGCCCTGACCGCCGTCGCGGAGGTCAACGCCGCCCGCGCCCAGGTCGCCGTGGCCCGCGCCGCGCTGCAGACCGCGCGCCTGGAGCTGGACAAGACCCGCGTCACGGCCCCGTTCGCCGGCGCAGTGCTGCGCAAGGACGCCGAAGTCGGGGAGATCGTCGGCCCGATCATGACCAGCAACACCGCCCGCGCCGGCGCGGTGGTCACCATCGCCGACCTGGGCACCCTCGAGGTCGGCGTGGACGTCAACGAGAGCTACATCGCGCGCGTGGTCCTGGGCATGCCCTGCGACGTCGTGCTCGACGCCTACCCCGAAGTCCACTATCCCGGCGAGGTCCGCTCCATCTACCCCTCGGCCGACCGCGACAAGGCCACCATCCCGGTGCGCGTGCGGTTCGTGGTGGCGGACGCGCGCGTCCGCCCCGACCTCGGCGCGAAGGTGACCTTCCTGGAGAGACGCCCGACCGATCTCATCACGACCGTCCCGAAGGTCCTGCGCGTGCCGGCCGCGGCGCTGCGCGAGCAGGAGGGCGGGCGCCGGGTCTGGGTCGTGCGGGACGGCAAGGCGGCGGCCGCCGAGGTCACCGTCGGGGAGCGCAGCGGCGAGCTCGTGGAGATCCTCACCGGCCTGGAGGACGGCGACCAGGTCGTCGTCGGCGGCGCCGCGCGCCTGCGCCAGGGACAGCGCGTCCGCATCGCGCTCTAAAGGAGCTGCGTGGAGAACCTCGCCGCCGGCCGGCCGATCATCACCCTGCGCGGGGTGAGCAAGACCTACCGGCGCGACACGATCGCCGTGCCGGTGCTGGCGTCGCTCGACCTCGACGTGGCCGCCGGCGAGTTCCTCGCCCTGATGGGGCCGTCGGGCTCGGGCAAGTCGACCATCCTGAACCTGGTCAGCGGCATCGACACGCCGACCGCCGGGCGCGTCGTGGTGGCGGGGGTGGACCTCGGCGGGCTCGACAACGCCGCGCTGGCCGCCTTCCGCGCGCGGCACGTGGGCTTCATCTTCCAGTCGTACAACCTGATCCCGGTGCTCACCGCGTTCCAGAACGTCGAGCTGCCGCTACTGCTGACCTCGCTGGGCCGCCGCGAGCGCCGGCAGCACGTGCTGGACGTCCTGGAGGTCGTCGGCCTGAACGACCGCAGCGACCACTTCCCGCGCCAGCTCTCGGGCGGCCAGGAGCAGCGCGTGGCGATCGCGCGGGCGATCGTCAGCGACCCCTCGCTGCTGGTGGCGGACGAACCCACCGGCGACCTCGACGCCGCCTCGGCGGCCGAGATCCTCGACCTGATCGGGCGCCTGAACCGCGAGTTCGGCAAGACGGTCGTGATGGTCACCCACGATCCGCGCGCCGCCGAACGCGCCCACCGCGTGCTGCACCTGGACAAGGGCGTCCTGGTCGAGGCGGTCCGGCGGGAGCAGCCTTGACGAGATACCTGCCCTACATCCTGCGCAACACGCTGCGCAACAAGCGGCGGACGGCGCTGACGGTCCTGTCGATCTTCATCTCGCTGTTCCTGTTCTGCACGCTGCGCACCGTGATCACCTCGCTGGCCGCCTCGCTCGAGTCGGCCTCGTCGGCCCGACTGATCACGCGCCGCTCGACCTCGCTCACCTTCATGCTGCCCGTATCCTACCGCGACCGGCTGACCCAGATCCCCGGCGTCGAGGACGCGAGCTGGATGACCTGGTTCGGCGGCATCTACATCGACGAACGCAACTTCTTCGCCCAGTTCGCGGTCGATCCGCAGCGCTACCTGGAGCTGTATCCCGAGTACCGCCTGACGCCCGAGGAGAAGGACGTCTTCCGGCGCGAACGCACGGCCTGCATCGTGGGGGAGAAGCTGGCGCGCAAGTACGGTTTCGAGGTCGGCGACCGGATCACCCTGCGCGGCACGATTTTCGAAGGCGTCTGGGACTTCACGGTCTGCGGCGTGGCGTACCCCGCGACGCCGGACCTGGACACCAACTGGCTGCTGTTCAACGGGGAGTACCTGAACCAGCGCATGGGCGACTTCGGGCAGGTGGGCGCCTTCGTGCTGAAGCTCGACGATCCCGCCCGCGCCGGCGACGTCGCCCGCACCGTCGACGCCACGTTCGCCAACAGCGCCGCGGAGACCAAGACCGAGACCGAGAAGGCGTTCCAGATGGGCTTCATCTCGATGCTCGGCAACATCCAGGCGGTGATCTACGCGCTGGGCTCCGCCATCGTCATCGCCATCGGCCTGGTCTCGATGAACACGATGATGATGGCCGCCCGCGAGCGCACGCGCGAGATCGCGGTCCTGAAGGCCCTGGGCTTCGCCGACCGCACCGTGGTCGGCCTGGTGCTGGTGGAGTCGCTGCTGATCACCCTCGCGGGCGGCCTGCTCGGGGCCGGCCTCGCGCGGCTGGTCTTCGGACTCACGGATTTCACGGCGGGCGGCTTCTTCCCCAGCTTCACGGTCACCGACGGCACCGTGGCGCAGGCGCTCGGCATCGCGCTCTTCCTGGGCGTGGTCAGCGGCGTGGCGCCGGCCTGGAACGCGGCGCGCCTGCACATCGTCGACGCACTGCGGCACACGGGGTGACGAGGATGCGACTGCCGCTGCAATACAATCTGCGCAACCTGGTCGTGCGCCGCACCATGACGCTGATGACCGCCGGCGGCATCGCCCTGGTCGTGGCGGTGCTCGTGCTGACCCTCGCGCTGGCCCACGGCTTCAGCGCCACCCTCGTCGCGACCGGCCGGGCGGACAACGCCATCGTGCTGCGCGGCGGCGCCACCAGCGAGATGATGTCGAGCCTCTCGCGCGAGTCCGCCCGCATCGTCGCGGCCGACCCGGCCGTGGCCCGCGGGCCGGACGGCGAGCCGCTGGCCCAGCCCGAGATGGTCGTGCTGGTGAACCTGGTGCGGCGCGGCGACCCGAGCGCCTCCTCGAACGTGTCGGTGCGCGGCGTCGACCCGCAGGTGTTCGCCCTGCGCCCCGACATCCGGCTGCGCGAGGGCCGGATGCTGCGGCCCGGCATGGACGAGGTGCTGGTCGGCCGCAAGCTGGACCGGCGCTTCGAGGGCTGCGGGCTGGGGGAGACGCTGCACATGGGCGGCCGCGACTGGCGCGTGGTGGGCACCTTCGACGCCGGCGGCAGCGGTTTCGATTCCGAGATCTGGGGCGACCGCGAAGCCTTCCTGCCGGCCTTCGACCGGGTCGAGTATTCCTCGCTGACCCTGCGCCTGACCGATCCCGCCCGTCTCGCCGACCTGCTGGCCCGCCTGGAGGGCGACCCCCGCGTGCGCGCCGAGCCGCAGATCGAGCGGGAGTACTACCGCCTCCAGTCCCAGCAGCTGGCCGGCGTGATCCGCGCCCTCGGCCTGTTCCTGGTGGTGGTGATGGCCGCCGGCGCCGTCTTCGGCGCGCTGAACACGATGTACGCCGCGGTCGGCTCGCGCAGCCGCGAGATCGCGACGCTGCTGGCCCTGGGTTTCCCGCCGCGGGCGATCCTGGCCAGCTTCCTGGTCGAATCGGTGCTGCTGTGCCTGATCGGCGGCGTGCTGGGTTGCCTGCTGGCCCTGCCCGTGCACGGCGTCTCGACGGGCACCACCAACTGGGCCTCGTTCAGCGAGGTCGCCTTCGAGTTCCGCATCTCCCCCGGCATCCTGGCCATCGGCCTGCTGGCGTCGGTCGTGCTCGGACTCGTCGGCGGCTACTTCCCCGCCCGCGCCGCGGCCCGGCGCACGGTCAGCGAGGCGTTGCGCGCAGGCTGACGAGGGTCCTTTCGCTTTGTTGAAATGATATTATCATGTAGGCGGATCGTTTTCGCCGCCCCCGCCGAACGGAGACCCCCATGCGGGTCCTGCTGGTTGAACCGCGCACGCCGGACACCTTCTGGAGCTTCCGCAACGCCCTGCCCTTCGTCGGCAAGCGCGCCTCGAACCCGCCCCTTGGCCTGCTGACCCTCGCCGGGTTGCTGCCGCGCACGTGGGACCTGCGGCTCGTCGATCTGAACTGCCGGCCCCTGCCGGCCGCGGACGTGCAGTGGGCGGACTACGTGCTCGTCAGCGCCATGCTGGCGCAGCGCGATTCGCTGCTCGAGGTGATCCGGACCTGCCGCGCGGCGGGCAAGCCGATGATCGGCGGCGGGCCGCTGTTCACCGCCGAAGCGGCCGACAATCCCGGCGTCGACCACGTCGTGGTGGGCGAGGCCGAGGAGACCGCGGCGGCGCTCGCCGCCGACATGGAGGCGGGGCGTGTTCGGCCCCTGTACGAGGCGCCGCGCTACCCCGACCTGTCGCTGACGCCCCTGCCGCGCTGGGATCTGATCGACCTGCGCGAGTACGCGACGATGTCGGTGCAGTCGTGCCGCGGCTGCCCCTTCGACTGCGAGTTCTGCGACGTGGTGGCGCTGAACGGGCACAAGCCGCGCTACAAGACGCCCGCCCGCTTCCTCGCCGAGCTGGACGCGCTGCGCGAGCGCGGCTGGCGCGGCCAGACCTTCCTGGTCGACGACAACTTCGTGGGCAATCCGCAGCGCTGCAAAGAGCTGCTGCGCGCCATGATCGATTGGCGCCGCGCGACGCGCGCGCGCATGACGTTCCTGACCGAAGCCTCGGTGAACATGGCCGAAGACCCCGAGTTGCTGCAGCTGATGGTCGAGGCCGGCTTCAAGAAGGTGTTCCTGGGCATCGAGACGCCGAGCGCCGAGAGCCTGCAGGAGTGCCACAAGATGCAGAACCTGCGCTGCGACCTGCCGACCGCCGTGCGCCGCATCCAGCACGCCGGCCTGGAAGTGATGGGCGGCTTCATCGTGGGCTTCGACAGCGACCGCACCGACATCTTCCAGCGGCAGTTCGAGTTCATCCAGAACGCCGGTGTGGTCACCGCGATGGTCGGGATGCTCCAGGCCATCCCGCGCAGCCGCCTCTACCGGCGGCTGGCCGGCGAGGGGCGTCTGCTGAACGACGGCGGCGGCGACAACACCAAGGCGACCTTCAACTTCGTGCCGAAGCTGGACCGCGAGTTCCTGATCGAGAACTACCGCCTGCTGATGCAGCGGCTCTACGAGCCGAACGCCTACTACCGGCGCGCCCGGATCCTGCTGGACAACCACCGCGCCCGCGGGCCGCGCGCTCACCTGTCGCGGAGCGACCTGCAGGCGCTCGCGAAGTCGTTGTGGTGGATGGGGATCCGCGAGCGGGGCCGCCGCGCGTACTGGCGGTTCCTGACCACGACGCTCCTGCAGCATCCCGACCGCATCGGCCTGGCGGTCACCCTCGCCATCACCGGACGGCATTTCCGGATCGTCGCGAAGGCGCTGTAGCCGGCGCCCGCCCGCCCCGCGCCCCTAATCAGGTGGCGATCAGTCCTCATTTAGCCTACCCTGCCGCTCTCTGCGCCGCGTGACCGCGATGCGCCGAGCAACCTCCAAGATGCGGCCGCCTTGCCCGGTACATCAGGTGCATTTCCCGTCCGTGGGCTTCAATGAACGGATCGATGTCATGACCAGTTTGAAACCGACCGCCTCCCGCCTCGCCGTCGCCGTGTGCCTGTCGCTGACGATCTTCGGCGCCGGCGCCCGCGCCGCCTCCATCACGCACAGCGGCACGTACGGTCCGTCTCCCTATCTCGGCATGAGCCAGTACACGTTCCCGGTCCAGTCCGTGCCGCAGTTCGATCTTCCCGGCCAGTGCCTGACCTCCGTCTGCGTGCAGGCGACGGCGCACGGGGCCGGGTTCCTGAGCTACGAGAACACCCAGACCTTTCCCGCGTCCGTGACGAGCTTCTACCAGGTCCAGGTCACGGTCAGGCGGCCCGACCTGTCGCCGGTGATGGTGCTCCAGCCGTCGCAGTCCTTCTCGGATGCGCTCACGTCGTTCGACGGCGTCGCGGACTACGCCGGCACTTCCGGCGTGACCCACTCCGGCCTGGACGTGTCCGCGGGCAACACGGTCTGCCTGGCGAGCGCCCTCGATCTGGCGCTCTTCACGGGCGCCGGCACGGTCAACCTCCCCTGCACGGCTTTCGACATGTCCTACCAGAACGGCGCCAACAGCTGGTCGATCGGCATGCAGGCCTACGTCAGCTACTCGGTCACCTACAACTACATGGAGTGCGGCGTCCCCACCGAGCAGACCGCCTGGGGCAACGTCAAGAGCATGTACCGGTGATCGCCGGCCGAGCCTGAGTCAGGGCCGCCGCCCCGCCGGGCGGCGGCCTTTTTGTGGCGGGCGGGCCACGAGAATCCTGGACGTTGCGGCGAAATCGAGCATCTTCCTGTTGCGGACACTTCACCGTCGATCGTCACGTCCGGGCAGCGACAGGAGCCCCGTGTTCACGCATCTCGCCCTCTCGCTCTGCCTGGCCGCGGGCGCGGCCGCCCCGCGCAACGTCGTGCTGTTCATCGCCGACGGCGCCGGCTTCCTGCACTACGAGGCCGCCCGGCTCCACGAGCAGGACCCGACCGGTCTGCAGGTGTACGACGGCTGGCCGGTGCGACTCGCCATGTGCACCCCGCCGGACGGCGGGGCCTCCGATCCCGGGCAGACGTGGCGCGACCCCGCCTGGTGCGACCGCGACCCCACCGATTCGGCCGCCGCGATCACCGCCATGACCACCGGGGTCAAGACGGTCAACGGCCGCCTGGCGGTCGATCCC
>JAURXS010000191.1 GCA_030654305.1 bacterium
GTCGCCTGCGCCCTCGCCGAACTCGGCGTGCCGCACGAGCGCGTCAAGGTCGACATCACCACCGGTGAGCAGCGCCGGCCCGACTTCCTGGCCCTGAACCCCAACGGCAAGGTGCCCACCCTGACGGTGGACGGCGCGCCGATGTTCGAGGCGCTGGCCATCGAGATGTGGCTGGGCCACACCTACGGCGTGAAGAGCGGCCTGTGGCCGGCCGGCGGCACGCCGGAACACCTTCAGGCGATGTCATGGAGCACCTGGGCCTATGTCACCTACGGCGCGCAGCTGGTGCGGCTGCAGGCCGCGAAAGACATGGGCACGCCCGACGACGCGCACGGCACCGCGGCGCGCAAGGCCCTGGACGAGCTGCTCGCCGTGCTCGATGGGCGTCTGAACCAGAAGCCCTGGCTGCTCGGCGATGCGTACACGCTCGTCGACCTGATCGTGGCGTCGGTCGTCGCTTACAGCACCTACATCGGTGCACCGGTGGCCGGGCACCCGACCACACAGGCCTGGCTGCAGAAGGTGATGGCGCGTCCGGCAATGCAGATCGACGCCTGACCAGAAGCGTTGTCGGCCAGGAGGTCGATCGGGGCAGAGCGTCATGCCGTTTTCACTAGGTCGGGCGGAGGGTCTGCGGGGTGAGAATGAAACGATGACCACCTCAACTTCCTCCTTCCTCTCCGACGCAGACAGCACCCAGGTCGCGACCTACACCTGGGCCGACGTGGACGGCCAGCCCACCGGCGTGGTGCAGATCGCCCACGGGCTGGCCGAGCACGGCGAACGCTACGACCGTTTTGCCCGGGCGCTCAACGCGGCCGGCTTCGTGGTCCACGCGGTCGACCACCGCGGGCACGGGCGCACGGCCAACGGGCGACTGGGCGACTTCGGTGCGGCCGGCTTCGGCGGCCTGATCGCCGATGTGGCCCAGTTCGGCGCCGCGCTGCGCGCGCAGCACGGCGGCCTGCCGGTGTTTCTGTTTGCGCATTCGATGGGATCGTTTGCCGCGCAGGCGGCCATCCTCGATCACGCATCGACATGGTCGGGCGTGGTGCTGTCCGGTTCAACCGCGCTCGACATGCTGGCCGCCGGCATGGCCAATGCGCCCGCAGACGCGCCCGCCGGGCTGGTGGCATTCAATGCAGGTTTTGAGCACCGCACGGGATACGAATGGCTCTCTCGCGACGCCGCCGAGGTGGATGCCTACGTGGCAGATCCCTGGTGCGGGTGGGACGTGCCGGCCGATGTGATTCCCGCCTTGTTCGCGCCCGCGCCCCGGGTGGCCGACCCCGCGCTGCTGGCGGGCATCCGCAGCGACCTGCCCGTGCTGATCGCTTCCGGCGATGCCGACCCGCTGGCGGGTGGCGGCGCGCTGATCCAATTGCTGGGCCAGCGCTACCGAGAGGCGGGTCTGGCCGACGTGACGGTCAAGTTGTACCCGGGCGCCCGCCACGAAATCCTGAACGAGACCAACCGCGATGAGGTGACCGCCGACATCGTGGCCTGGCTTCGCGCCCACGCGGCGTAGGCGCCGCCGTGCAAGCCTTGATGCGGGGCCGCGATGACCGCGCCCTAGACCGTCGGAACCGTGCCACCGTCGATCAGGTGCTCTGATCCCGAGATGGAGCCCGCGCGCGGCGACACCAGGAAGGTGATCAGATCGGCGACCTCCTCCGGCCTGGCCGGTCGTCCGAGCGGGATGCCACCCAATGACTGCATGATGATCCGCTGGCCGCCCTCGTAGTCCGTCCCGGCCTGGCTGGCCAGCCGCTCGGCCAGCGCCACGGAAGCTTCCGTCTCGATCCAGCCGGGCGCGACGCTCAGCACGCGAACGCCCTTCGGGGTCACTTCTTTGGACAAGGCCTTGCTGTAGGTCGAAAGGGCCGCCTTGGCCGCGGCGTAGGCGGTCGTCGATTCCGGCAAGGGCAGCAGGCGCTGGATCGAGCTGACGTGAACGATGACGCCGGAACCCTGGGCCAGCATGGCGGGCAGCAGCGCGCGGTCGAGCCGCACGGCCGGCATCAGGTTCTGGTTCAGCTCGTTGAACCAGTGCGCATCGCCAAGGGCCGCGAAGCCGCCGCCCGGCGCGCTGGAGCCACCCAGCACGTTGACCAGGATGTCCACGCCGCCCCATTGGTTGAGCACCGACTGCGCCACGTCCGCCACGCCTTGCGCGGTGGTGAGATCGGCTGCGATGTAGGTCACGCCGTCGGTGGCCGTCGCGGGCAGCGAACGCGCTGTGGTCATCACCTGCACGCCCGCCGCGTGCAGGCCGCGCACCACGGCGGCGCCCACGCCCTTGGTGCCGCCCGAGACCAGGGCGCGCTTCCCTTGAAGTTGAAGATCGAAGCTCATGCGGTGATCTCCAGCGAGGCGATCAGGCCGCGTTCCAGGCGAAAGCGGTACCGCAGGTCGACCGGACTGCCGGGGAAGTTGCCGGTCACCCGGCCGCTGACGATGTGGTGCCCGTTGTCCTGCTCGAGCGCGAAGGGCGCGGTCGTGTAGGCGTATTGGGCCGAAGCGGCCGCCTTCCACGCCCGGATGGCGTCCAGGCCGGTGTGGGTCCGGTCTTCGTCTTTCACGGTGGCCTGCGCCGTGAACCAGCGGGCCAGCGCATTGGGGTTCTGCCGGTCGGCCGAGAAGTAGGCGGCGATGGGTTCGGGAAGATGCAGAGTGGTCATGGTGAAAGCTCCTGGTGGGTGAAGGCCCAAGGATGCGACCGCAGAAGAAATTAGTGAATCACCTAGAATTTGAATTCGTTATTAAGCAAAAAATGCACAATGCGCGGCTCCGACTACGCTGAACTGAAAGCCTTTGCCGCCGTGGTCGAGCGCAGCAGCTTTGCGCGGGCGGCCGAGCATCTGGGTCTGTCGCCTTCGGCGCTCAGCCAGACCATCCGCCAGCTCGAAGCGCGGCTGGGTGCGCGGCTGCTGAACCGCACCACCCGCAGCGTGGCACCGACCGCAGCAGGCGAGCAGCTGCATGCCCGCATCGCACCGCTGTTCCGGGCGATGGACGACGCCGTTGCCGAGGCCAGCGCGGCGGCGGGGCAGATGAGCGGAACGCTGCGCATCAACACCCTGGGCATGGCGGCCCGGCAGATCATTGCGCCGCGGTTGGGCCGGTTCCATCGCGCATTCCCGGACGTGACGCTGGACATCGTGGTCGACGACGGGCTGAGCGACATCGTCGCGGGCCGCTTCGATGCGGGCATCCGGGTGGGCGGGCGGCTGGAGAAGGACATGATCGCCGTGCGCCTGACGCCGGACGTGAAGATGGTCGTGGTGGCGTCGCCGGACTATCTGGCGCGGCGCGGTCTGCCGCAATCACCCGCCGACCTGCACGACCACGCCTGCATCAACTGGCGGCTGCAGACCGACGGCCGGTCCTACCAATGGGAGTTCGAGAAAAGGGGCCGGCGGATCGAGGTGGCGGCGTCCGGGCCTCTGGTCACCAACCACTCGGACATCGGCGTCGCCGCCGCGTTGCAAGGCTTGGGCATTGCCTATGCCTTTG
>JAURXS010000192.1 GCA_030654305.1 bacterium
TCGGCGGAAATCAACCGCCAGGCAGGCAGCGGCGGCACCAAGAGGATCCCTCCGGCCGGCACACGCATGTCTCCCCCCACTTCCACCGTCACTGTATCGCCGTCGCGCCGAAGCGTGAAGTCGAGCTTCCCGTACTCGGTCGTCAGCCCCTTCACGCTCACGCCTCCGTTCTCCAGCCATATCGCCGGCACCCCCGCGCCGATCACCAGCACGTCGTTCCGTTCGTCGGCGTAGGCGAACATGTCCAGCACCGACCGCACGAAATCCGTGCCGACCCAGGTGTGGGGCATGTCGCCGAGGTAGCGCGGCACGCGCTCCTCGCGGGCGACGACCTCGCCCCACTCGCGCCAGCCGGCCGGCCGGCGCAGCGACAGGAAGTAGTCGACCAGCTCGTTCGCGCGGTCGCGCCAGCCCAGGCGCACGAAGGCGCCGATGGTGCGCGTCTCGTACGGGGTCATCGCGTCCCAGTCGCCGCCGTCGCGGCGGTCGACGAAGAACTCCCAGTACTTCTCGAAGGTGCGCTCGATCGCGCCCGGAGGCGCCAGCGCGGCGCCTCCGGTCGGGGTCAGGGCGATCGTGGTCGAGGTGGCGTCGAAGTCGCCCAGGTCGGCGCAGCCCGGCACGTAGTCGACGCCGTGGCGCGCCATGGCGGCGGCGATCGACGCGCACAGGTCGGCGGCGAACTCGTCGTGGATCGCGGTCAGCCGCACCCGCTCGTCGTCCAGGCCCAGGTCGGCGGCCAGAGCCGCGGCGTCGCGGAAGCCGCGCAGGGCGAAGAAGTCGTCCCAGTAGGAGTGCATGGGCTTGGCGGAGTAGCCCTCGTGGCTGATCGAGGGCGGCAGCAGGCCGAAGAACTCGCGCTTGTCCGGCGTCTGCCACTCGGCGGTGCGGCGCTGGCGGCGCAGGCCGTCCAGGTAGTCGGCGGCGGCGGCGACGCGCGGCCACATCCGCTGCAGTTGCTCGCGGTCGCCGGTGTGGCGCCAGACCTCGGCGACCAGGAAGATGAACTCGCCGCTGCTGTCGTGCTCGGGCACCGGGTCGGCCCCGCGGCGGTCCACCACGCAGGGGATCTTGCCGTCGGGGTACTGGTGCGGCGCGAACCACTCCAGGAAGTCGACGGCCGGCGCGGTCAGGCCCATCCGCAGCAGGGCCCAGCCCGTCAGCGAGCCGTCGCGGATCCAGGAGCGGTTGTAGCTGCGCGTGCCGGGCTGGATGCCCGCGCCCGCGCGGTTGACCAGCACGTAGCCGAGCTGCGCGCGCATCGTCTCGAGGACCTCGCGCGCCGCGGGCGGTCCGGTGATGACGGCGCCGTCGAGGCGCGCGTGCCAGTCGCGGCGGCAGGCCTCGCGGGCCGCGGCGGCGAAGCTCGCGGCCTCGGCGGCCGACAGCGGCGGCGGCGGCGGCGCGTCCGGATCGGGGTCGACGAGGATCACGACCTCGGCCGAGTCGCCGGGCGCCAGGTCGAAGGGCCACGACAGCGCGCCCGAGGCGCCGCCGAAGTCGCAGGTCGCCGAGCGCGCCGCCGGCAGCCGGCCGTGGCGCAGGTGGTCGGCGACGACGTCGCCGCCGTGGAAGTTGACGGCGCCGAAGCGGCCGCCCGGCGTCAGCGCGATCGCCGCGGGCGCGCCGTCGAGGAACACCACGCCGCCCGACTGCGCCAGGGTGCGGATCGGCGCGGCGCCGCCCGGCCGGTTGAGCGTCTGCGAGGGCGGGTTGACCTGGAAGGGCCGGATGGCCAGGTCGAGGTCGACGGTGCGCGGCGACGTCCCGCGGTTGATCACGCGGTAGCGCGCGACGACGCCCCGCAGGCCGGGCTCTTCCGAGACGAAGGCCGCGACCGTCAGGTCCAGGTCGCCGGTGCGCCGGCGCACCGAGGGCATCGGCAGGAAGCCGTCGGCCAGTTCGTGCGTGGTCTCGGCGTCGGCCCAGGTCAGCAGGCGGCCGTCGGCACGCAGGAACGGCTCCACCGCGCCGCGGTAGGGGCCGGTCTCGAGGCCGCCGTCCTCGTCGAACAGCACCTCGCTCGGGTCGGCGTCGCGACCGATGACGGTCCAGTAGACCTGCTCGCCGGAGATGCCGCGCGGGTAGCTGCCGCGGGGCGACTCGGCCGCGATCGCCGCGTAGAAGGCCTCGCGCGAGCGCGACCACGCCAGGGGCATCACCCGGATCGCGGCGAGTTCGGGCGGGAACTTGGTGGACGAGCGCAGCAGCAGCAGGCGCAGGCGGCGGGCTTCGCCCTCGGGCAGGTAGAGGTAGTCGCGCCCGCCGTCGCTGCCGGAGACGATCGTCAGCTGGCGCCACGTCTGCCCGTCGTCCGAAGCTTCGACGACGTAATCGAGGGCGTGCCGGTCGGGCCGCCAGTCCAGCTGCAGGCCGCCGAACTCGCGCGAGCCGCCGAAGTCCAGGTCCAGGGCGGGGCTGCGGTCCGTCGGGTCCGGGGTCCAGGCCGTCGCCGTCTCGCCGTCCAGGGTGGCGGCCGCATCGCCGGTGGTCGCCGTCGCGACGGGCGCCGCGTCCACGGCGGTCGCCGGCGGCAGTTCCTGCAACGTCAGGTCATCGATCCAGACGCTGCCCGCGCCTCCCTCGGCCGCCGTCACGACGATCTCCACGGCCGAGATCCCGCGCAGCGGCGCGCCGCCGCCGGGCCCCCAGGCGAACTCGAGCTGGCGCTTCTTGATGGTGACGGTCCGCCACTGCGCCGGGAACTCGATCGCGCGCTCGACGCGCCACCAGACGTTCTCGCCGGTCTCGTCCACCAGCTTGAATTCCAGCGTGTTGACCGGGCACGCCCCGCGCAGGCGGAACGAGAAGGCGTAGTTCTCCGGCAGCGCGACATCGATCTCGCGCCGCGCGATGGCGTACCCGCCCCCCGTGAATCCGAAATCCAGCCGCAGCGCCCCGCCGTCGTCCGCCAGCCCCATCGTCACGCCGTCGGCCGGCAGCGCGCTCCAGTCCTTCGCCGACCCGTCGGAAATCACCAGCGGCGCTCCCGACGGCGCGACCGGATCGCCGTTTGCCGCGGGACCGCGGCAGCCTCCGGCGACGGCCAACCCGCAGATCAGGATCCCGCCCGCCAACAGCTTCACGATGGCCATGCTATCCCTTTACGCTACCCGCGGTAATTCCACGTACGAAGAACCTTTGGAAGATCAGGAACACCA
Source organism: bacterium (assembly GCA_030654305.1). NCBI lineage: Bacteria > bacterium. The sequence goes on from JAURXS010000192.1 coordinate 3,162, forward strand.
CCAGCGCCGGCAGGATGGTGAGCATCGACCCGGCCATCATCAGCTCGGTGTCCTGGACGTGCTCGCCGACCAGGCTGGCCAGCGCCACCGGCAACGTCGCCATGTGACCGTCGCTCAGCACGATCAGC
>JAURXS010000193.1 GCA_030654305.1 bacterium
CGACGTGCTCGACCTGCCGATGGTCTATTACATGGAGGCCAGCTACCACATCAACGGCGAGCGCCAGACCGTGAAGCAAGGCAGCGGCGACCGCGCCTGGACCCGCGCCGGCGTCGTGCCCACGCAGGTGTTCGGCCGCAGCGACAAGCGCTACCCGATGCTGCGTTACCCCTGGGTCGACACGCGTGCCGCCCTCGTGGCCATGGCCACCGACCAGCCCGATCTGGACTGCGTGCAGGTGACCTACGTGAACCCCGAGACCGGCGGCGACGCACAGAACATCCTGGGCTTCTACGCACTCATGCTCAAGCCCGGCCAGACGCTCACGCTGCCCGCGCGCTCGCCCGCGCAGGTGTTCCACCTGATCGAAGGCGGCGTGGACGTGTCCACCTGCGGCAAGACCTTCGGTCTGGTCGAGGCCGACACCTGCTGTGCGCCCGGCTACGAGCCCGTGACGCTGAAGAACCGGTTGGCCGACCAGCCTTCGTTCGTCTTCATCGCCGACGAATCCCCGCTGCACCGCAAGCTCGGTGTGTATGAGGTCCGTTAACTTTTCTGATCACACCCAATGACCCCATACCTCTTCACCCCACCCGCCGTCCAGTCCCTGCCCATCCGGGGCAAGACCGAACGTTTCCCCATCAACCGCATCTTCTGCGTCGGCCGCAACTACCACGCGCACGCCGTCGAGATGGGCAAGCCGGTCGACAAGTCGGCCGAGCGCCCGTTCTACTTCACCAAGTCGCCGCAGACCCTGGTGCAGAGCGGCGCGACCGTGGCCTACCCGCCCGGCACGAACAACTACCACTTTGAAATGGAACTGGTGCTGGCCGTGGGCAAGGCCGGTTTCCGCGTCACCGCCGACAAGGCACACGAGGTCATCTACGGCTACGCGGCCGGTCTGGACATGACGCGCCGCGACCTGCAGCTGGTCGCCCGCGACAAGGGCCGTCCCTGGGACCTGGGCAAGGACATCGAAGAAGGTTCGGTCTGCTCCGAGATCGTGCCGATGGAGGGCCAGATCGTCGACCAAGGCGCCATCGCACTGGAAGTCAACGGCGCCACCCAACAGTCGTCCGACGTGGCCAAGCTGATCTGGAACATCCGGGAAATCATTGCCGACCTGTCCCAGTTCTACCACCTGCAACCCGGCGACCTCATCTACACCGGGACGCCCGAAGGCGTGGGCGCCGTGGTGGCGGGCGACCGGATCACCGGCCGCGTGGAAGGTGTGGCCGAGATCGCGCTGGCCGTGGGTCCGGCCGAATGAAGCTTCACAACTTCCGCCGCGCGGCGCCTGCGCAACAACCCGATGCCGCCTGAGCGCGGCCGCGCGCGGCAGACGGTCAGGCCTTGTCGCCGCCCGGGTTCAGCAGGCGGTGAACCATCTCCTGGTCGTCCTTGACGATGTGTTCCAGCAGCCAGTTGGCGAGAAAGCGGTGCAGCGCGTGCCCCTGGCCCTCTTCCCGGCTGTCCTGTTCGGCCATCGCCTGGATGCGGTCGGCAAAGGCCTGGTGACGGCGCGCGTGCTGGTCCAGTGCGGCCTGGGGCATGCCGCGGTCGCGCGCCC
>JAURXS010000194.1 GCA_030654305.1 bacterium
GCCTGCCCGCATGGTCAGCTTACGCAACCCACTTCCGAAGGCAGGCATGCAGTTGGGCACCTCGACGGGCTCGACGTGATCGCTCATTGCCGGCCGCGAGGCAGGCCGCGTGGTCTTCGAACGGACCGACGCGGGGACTGCTTAGGGTGTCGTCAGCGGGTCATGTTCGGCGCAGGCAAAGCGCCCGCTGTCTGTACACCAGCGGCCGCTCGCGCTAAGCATTGGCTCCCGAAACATTGTCGGCATGCGGCGCCAGGACTGCCGCCACGATGTGCTCGGGCTCGGTCGTCGTCACCCGCTCCAGGCACTCCAGCAGCGGCAGGGCGTGGACGTCCGTCGCCGTGGCCCAGGCCCTGACCTTGTCGGCCAGGCTGACGAGCTGCGAGATGCCGGGCGCGCGGGTGCGCACCACGGGCACGATCCGCCCTTCGAGTTGGACATCGGCTGCGCCGGACAGGGCACGCTCGATGGCACCGCGGTCCACCTCGTGCCGGTCCTCGTCGGCCACGGTCCATCGGACCCGCACGCTGACGCCGGCCAGGTCCTGCGCGCGGACCGCCTCTCGCAACTGGTCCAGGTCGGGCCGACCTTCGAACAGGATGTCCAGCGTCCGTCTCGCAGGGGTCGGCTCGAGGCGACAGTCCACCCCGTCCGGTCCGAATTCCCACAGCAGGAATCCCTTGTCGCCCTGCTCCCCATGGTGAAAGCGGCCGATGGACCCGGCGTAGGCGATGCACTGGCGACGTTCGCCCTCCCCTTGCGTCCAGGCCTGGTGCCGATGGATGTGGCCGAGCAACGCGGCCTCCGCGCCGGCGCCGAATAGCGCACCCGTGGTGAACTCGTGGTCGAACCCGGCCATCGGCACGCCGTGCTCGGTCACGCAGCCGAAGACCGTGCCATGCGACACCGCGAGCGTCGGCACGCCGGCAGCACGGGCTACGCCGTGGATGCCGGCGTAGCCCTGCACCAGCCGGGCCAGTTGCTCACCCTGGGCCTCGGCGGCAGCGGTGGCGCCGACCGCTGCCGCGACGGCCGCCTTGTTTATCG
>JAURXS010000195.1 GCA_030654305.1 bacterium
GGCTCTCGGCGTGCAGGGCCAGGAAGTCGCCCACGCCCATGTCGATGACGAAGTTCATGTTCTGGCTGAGCTGGGCGACGAGCTTGCGGTCGCCGCCGGCGCGCCAGCGCTCGTCCCCTTCGCGGCCGTCGACCAGGACGCGCCGGCCGGTCGGCGTGTCGCCGCGGGCCACCCACTCGATGTCCGCCAGCAGGCGGCTCTTGCCCGAGCCGGTCGGCCCCACGATGCAGACGACGTCGCCCTTGCTCACCGTCAACTCGCGCACCGGTTCCGGCTCGCCGCGCTTGTCGCGGCCGCCCAGGACGGTGATCGCGCCGACGATCTCCTCCTCGGCGGACAGGAAGGCCTCCATCTCGGTCAGGAAGGCCGCGAGGTCCGCGAGCAGCGCCGCATCGCAGCAGTCGGCCAGCGCCGCGGCGGGCGCCTCGGGCAGCTCCACGCCGCGTTCGCCCAGGAAGCGCTCGGCGTACGGCCACCGTTCGCGCAGGGCGCCCACGGTCACGCCGCGCAGCAGGTCCAGGTGCGTCATCGCGCCCCCTCCCCGCCGCTGAGCGGCGCGCCGAGCTGGCGGTCTGCGTCGACTTCGAGGTTCGTGCCGGCGGTGCCGAGGTCGATCTTGCGCACGTTGCCCAGCTGGTACTGCGCGCCGATGCGCGTCTCGCCCAGGCAGTAGCTGCACAGCGCGGCGGGCATGCTGAAGCGAAGGCGCCGGCCTTCGACCGTGTCGACCTCCGCGCCCTCGCGCCACAGCGAGGCGAACTCGAAGCTGCCCTGGCCGGTGACGCCGTTGACGTGCAGGATGCGAGCCTTGGGGTTGACGCGCCGCACGCGGGCGGCGAAGACCTCGCGCTCGGCCTGGCTGACCACGTCCCCCTTGGTGATCACCACGATGTCGGCCGACTTGAGCATCGGGCCGATCTTCTGCGGCGTGTCGATGCCCGAGAGGTTGTCGATCACGCAGACCGCCAGCACGTCGCGGATGTAGGGCGAGCAGCGGTTGCACAGGCCGGCGCTCTCGCTCACCAGCACGTCCAGACCCTCGCCGCGGCCCCACTGCACGCACTCCTCGACGTTGCTGACGAAGTAGTGGTCGGGGCAGAGGGCGCCGGACAGGCCCTTGCGCACCGGCAGGCCGTGGCGCGCGTAGGTCTCGTCGTCCTGGGTGCTGAGGCAGTCGAACTTCACCACGCCCACGCGCAGGCCCGGCCCCTGCGGGCCGTCACCACGCACGTGGGCGACGGTCTTGAGGATCACCGCCGTCTTACCCGACGACGGCGGCCCGCTGACGGTCACGAACCTCATCCCTCGCCCCCCGTCGCATCGTGGAACACGCCGGCCAGCCGCGGGATCAGCTCGCCGAGGTCGTGCTCGCGGATCGTGTCCCAGCCCAGCCACTGCCAGGCGGCGCCGGCCGGCAGCTCGTTGACGACCTCAGGCAGCAGCGACGGGAACAGCCCGCGGTGGCTGAGGATCTCGCCGGTC
>JAURXS010000196.1 GCA_030654305.1 bacterium
CTCGTCGAGCACCGAGCGCCCCGCCATCTCGCCGATGTCCTGGCGGAAGTAGCCGACGGTGGTGCGCCGGGGCACCGACACCGACCCCTCGTCGGGGAACTCCTCCCCCACGATGAGACGGAACAGCGTCGTCTTGCCGGACCCGTTGGGCCCGACCAGGCCGACCTTCTCGCCGGGGTTGAGCTGGAAGGACGTCTCCACGAACAGCAGCTGGCGGCCGTAGCTCTTGCTGATGTTGCCGAGCGCGATCACCGCAACGCCCCCATCACGGCGGCGATGAACTCCGACTTGCCGCGCGTGTACGCCGCGCGGTCGCGCGGGAACGCCGCCGCGAGCGCGATCTTGAGCCGCTCGTAGTCGCGGGCGACGTCGGGGTGGGCGATGAGGTGGTCGCGGAACAGGAGCCGGTCCCAGTGCTCGCGGAAGGAAGCCTCAACCATGTGGAGGTGGTGCGTACGGGCGCCGCTCTGCGGATCGCGCCTGATGAACCAGGCGTAGAACGGGGGGCCGTCGTCGCCGATGGTCGGGCGCCAGAAGTAGTCGTAGCCCTGCGATTCCAGCAGGGGCGCGACCAGGAGGCGCGTTGCCCGCAGGTCCGTCGTCTCGATCAGCATGTCCACGACAGGTTTGGCGGACAGCCCGGGCACCGCCGTGCTGCCGAAGTGCTCGACGCGCCGGACGAGGTCCGGCGGCAGACAGGACTGCAGGTGCTCCTTCTCGAGGCGGAAGAGCTCCGGCCAGCGCGGGTCGTAGGGCGCGATCGCGATGTCCTCGCCCGCGGCGCGCGCGACGCGTTCCTTGAAGGAATCCATCTCAGGACCGGCCGATCCCGACCGCGGCGCCGAGCCACGTGTCGTCGGTCAACTGGTCCAGCACGAACGCTGCCACGTCCGCGCGCGGCACGCGGACCGTTTCGAAGAAGCTGCCGACGCCGCGGCCGGCGCGGCGGTCGCCGCGCCCCGGTCCGTCCGTCAGCCCGCCGGGACGCACGATCACCCACGGCGTGCGGCCGGCCTCGATCAACCTCTCCTGCCGGGCCTTGTCCCAGAAGTAGAAGGGCAGCACGAAGGGGATGACCACCAGCGTGTAGGCGAGGCCGAGCCGCCCGGCGCTGTCGCCAACGCCGAGAGAGGTGACGCAGACGAAGCGGGGCACACCGTAGCCCTCCATCGCGCGCAGGAGGTTGCGGGTGCCCTCGGAGAGGACGCGCGAGGGCGGGAAGTAGCGCCGGTGTCCCAGCGCGCAGAGGACGGCGTCCTGGCCGCACACGGCCTCGTCGACGGCGGCGGGGTCCAGCACGTCCCCGACGACGACCCGCAGGTGCGGGTGGCTCAAGGTCAGCGCTCGGGGATCGCGGACCAGGGCCGTGACCTCCAGGTCCCGCGCGAGGGCTTGCTCCAGCAGTTGGCGGCCGGTGCCGCCGGTGGCGCCGACGATCAGCACCTTGCGCGGCGGCGCCGCGGGTACGGGGCCCGCGATCGCGGTCCGGGACCGCACTCCCTTGAGGGACAGCCCGGCGGTCAGGGCCAGCGAGTAGCCGACCAGCAGCGGCAGCAGGATCACGTCGACCTC
>JAURXS010000197.1 GCA_030654305.1 bacterium
ACCACGCCGCCGCCGGTCAGTGTGACGGGGCCGTTGGCCGTATACAGGTAGGACCAGGTGCTGGTGGAGTCGAGATGGAGGGTGTCCTGGTTGGCGATGGTCCCTTCCACGTAGAGGCTGTAGCCGTTGCCCACGCGCACGCGGCCCAGGCTGGTCAGGTCGATGAAGCGCGCGGCATAGGTGTTGACCAGGAACTCGCCGCCGGTGGACGTCTGCAGCGTGCCGCCCGTGATGGCGGAGGTGCCCGACAGCTTGACCGTCCCGCCGTCGACGGCCTCGAACACGCCGCCGGTGTTGTCGTAGTCGCCGGTGTTCAACTCCATCACGGCGCCGTTCTCGGCGCGGATCAGGCCCGAATTGGTCATGCCGCCGCTGCTGGGGTCCAGCAGCAACCGGTGGAGCGGGTTGTCGGCGATGATGGATCCCTGGTTGTCCATGGCGATCGTGTCATAGCCCAGGTTCATGGCGCCGCGGATCGTGTTGTCCACGTTGATCAACGAACCGCCGCCGGTGCCGTTGACGATGTTGTAGAGGCTGGTGGTGCCGCCGCCGATCAGTTCGCCGCCCCCGGTCAGTCTGACCGGTCCGTCCTGGACGGTCAAGTAGGTCCAGGAGGAGAGGGAATTGAGCCTGATGACGCCGCGGTTCTCGATGCCCCGGCGACCCTGGGAGCTCGAGACCTGCAGGTGGTAGTAGTTGCCGACCTGCACTTCGTCTTCGTCGTCCACGTAGAGCGAATCGATGGTTACGGTGCTCGTGATGAGGGCCGTGATGGGCCCGGAGTGATCCAGGACGGCTGCATACCGGTTGGCGCCGTTGTTCGGCACGCCGACCGGCGACCAGTTGGCGGCGGTCTCCCAGGCGCCGTCGGTGGCGCTGTTCCAGTGCGAAGTGAAGTCGGTGGCGTTCGCCGCCAAGGACTGGAGCAGGATCGCAGCAGTCAGCAAGACCGCGGATCGTGCCCGATTCGATTTCCGGTGAATCATGATTGTCCCCCTGTTGCATTGGTGAAGTGGACCCAGATTGTTGGACGGTTTGGTGTCAGGACGGGCGGCCTGGCCACTCACGTGGTGGCAGCAGGCACCGGCGTGTACTCCAACAGGAACTCGAGCCGAGGGCCGTCCGCGCCGAGTTGCAGGACGTCGCCTGAACGCAGGGCGGTCGGGCCCGCCACCGGACGGCCGTTGAGCAGGGTTCCGTTGCGGCTGCCGAGGTCCGTGACCAGGAAGCGCCCCGGTTCAGCACCGGGCTCGATGCGTGCATGGTAGCGGCCCACGGCGTCGTCGAGTCGGGGAGCGAACCGCACGGCGGCCGAACGTGCGCGGCCGAGGATCAGTTCACGGTGCGCGCCCAGCGGCACTACGTCCACGTGGGTCGCGCGGGAGCCCGTGAGATGGCGGAAAATGATCTGGGCGACGCCGGCTTCCATGGTGCGCTCCTCCTTCACCAAGGAGAGCGCAAACGGCCGGCCCCGGGGATCAGGGTTTCGACGTGGAAATAAGGGCGCGCACCTGCTCCGCCCGTTCGGGACGCGGCCAGGCTTCGTAGAGCGCCAACAGCCGGCGCAGGTTCTGCACCGTGCGGGCGTGCCCGGGTCCCAGGGTTCCGCCGAGGATCGCGTCGGCCTCCCGCAGGAGGCCCTCGGCCCGCGGGAAGTCGCGGATCAGCGTGAAGTGTTCGCCGAGCACTCCCTTGGAGCTGCCCACGAGCCAGCTGTCCTCTCCCAGATAGCGTTGCCGCAGCGCCAGGCTCTCCCCGAGGGCGCGCCCGGCCTCGTCGTGCCGGCCCAGACCGTCCAGGCAGCGCCCCAGCGTCTGCAGGGCCGAGGCGATGGCCTGATGGCTGTCCGGCAGCGTCCCTCCGCGCAGCGAGAGCAGCTGCCGGCTGAGGTCCGCCGCCAGTTCGTAGCGGCCGCGATCGAACTCGAAGCCGGCGTAGTTCATCAGCGTGGACGCGTAGTCGGGATGCTCGCGACCCAAGAGGCGTTCGCGCTGCGCCAGGACGTCGGCGTACAGGGTCTCCGCCTCGGCGTATTTCCCCTGCAGATCCAGGGCGGTGGCCAGGCTGTTCTTGATGTTGGTCACTTCCAGGCTCGGCGGCGGGTGGTTGGCCGTCGCGATGGCCAGCGACGCCCGCTGCAGCGACTCGGCGGCCGCCCAGCGCCCCTGGGTGCCGAGAGCCACGGCCAGGTTGTTCAGCGAGCTGCCGACCAGGTCGGAGTTTTTGTCCAGCAGGCGCAGCCGGATGTCCAGCACCTCGCGGTGCGCCCGCGCCGCCGCCGCCGATTCCCCGCGCGCGTTGGCGATGCTGCCCCGCATCCCCAGCAGCGAGGCGTACAGGGTGTCGGGCCGGGCCGTGAGCGAACGCTGGATATCCAGGCCGACGCCGATGACCGAATCCGCGCGCGCCAGCTCGCCGCTGGCGAGGTAGGCGTTGGCCACGTACGTCAGGGTCACGACGTACGGGACGCTGCGGCGCCCCGTGAGCTGTTCCTGCAGGCGCGCGGCCTCGTTCAGGTGCCGCAGCGCCTCGTCGAGTCGGCCGATGGCCGCTTCGCTCTGCCCGATCACCTCTTCCAGGCGGGCGCGCACCTCCGGCTCGGCGGCCATCTCCGTCCCCAACCGCTGCGCGGCCTCGTCGAGCACCTCGGAGACCATGACGTCGCGCCGGCCGCTCGCGGGGCGCACCGACTGCAGCAGGACCTCGAGGAAGCCGCTGATCCGCTCGGCCTGCAGCTGCGCGCGGCGCGCGTGGCGCGCCTCGCTGCCGGTGGCGATCATCCCGGCCGCCAGCGACAGCACGAGCAGGGTCGTGGCCGCGGTCGCCGCACGGTTGCGCAGGAGGAACTTCCGCAGCCGGTAGCCGATCCAGCCGCGCTGCGCCTGCACCGGCCGGCCCTCGAGCCAGCGTTGCAGGTCGTCCGCGATCGCTTCGACGGAGGGATAGCGCGACTCCGGCTCGGGCCGCAGCGCCCGCAGCACGATGTGGTCGAGGTCCCCGGCCAGCCGCCGCCGCAGGCGCGCGGCGCTCCGCTCGCCGCACCGCTGCGCCGCCTGTTCGGTGGCCGCCGCGCTCGGCCGCGCGACCGGTTCCTCGATCACCGCGCGTTCGAGGGACGCCACCGACCCGCCGCCGGGGTGCGGGCGTTGTCCGGACAGCAGCTCGTAGAGCACGGCCCCCAGGGAGTACACGTCGGAAGACGTGGTGAGGGTCTCGCCGCGGATCTGCTCGGGGCTCGCGTACTCCGGCGTGTAGGCCCGCACGCCGCCGCGCGTCGGCGGCATCTCTTCCTCGACCTGCGGGTCCAGCAGCTTGGCCACCCCGAAGTCGAGCAGCTTCACGTCGCCGTCCCCGGTCACCAGGATGTTCCCGGGCTTGAGGTCGCGATGGATGACGAGGTTGCGGTGGGCGTGCTGCACCGCGGCGCACACCTGCCGGAACAGCGACAGGCGCTGCGGCACCGTCAGCGCGCGACGGTCGCACCACGCGGTGATGGGCTCGCCTTCGACGTATTCCATGACGAGGAACGGCCGCCCGTCGGGCCCGACCCCGCCGTCGAGCAGGGTGGCGATGTTGCGGTGCTGCAGGCACGCGAGGATCCGGCGCTCGCGCCGGAAGCGGGCCAGCGTGAGCGGCTGGCTGAGTTCGAGGCGGACCAGCTTGATCGCCACGCGACGGTCGTATCGGTCCTCCCGGCGCAGCGCCTCGTAGACGGCGCCCATGCCGCCGAGACCGACGAGACGCACCACGTCGTAGGGGCCGAGGCGTTGGCCGACCAGGGCCGAGGCGTCGCCGGGCGCGGCCGCGTCGGGCCCGCCGTTGCCGGTGGCCAGGGCCGGCGCCGTGCGTTCCGCTTCGCCGATCAGGGCGGCGACCACAAGGACGAGCCCGGCATCACCGGCGGCGCGTGACTCCAGCGCCGCGCGACGTTCGGCGGGCGGCAGGTCGATCACGGCGTCGAACAACTCGCGAAGCCGCCGCAGCCGGTCGGTCTCATGCGTCACGGAGGTCCTCCGGCGGCTCGCCGCCCAGTTCCCGGGCCAGCCAGGCCTTCGCGAAACGCCAGTCGCGCTTCACCGTGGCGGTGGATACCTCGAGCATCGAGGCGACTTCGACGACTTCGAGCCCGAGCAGGAATCGCAGCTCCGCCACCTGCGCCCAGCGGGGCTCCGCGGCGGCGAGCTTGGTCAGGGCGCGGTCCAGCTCCAGCGCGTCCAGCGGCGACCGGGCGGGGTCGGCGATCTCGTCGTGCAGCGTGACGCGCAGGCCGGCCCCCCGCTTGGCCGCGTTGCGGGCCCGCGCGTGGTCGACCAGGACCCGTCTCATCACCAGGGAGAAGGCCCGCAGGAACTGCTGGCGATCCTCGAAGGACAGGATTTCGCGGTCCAGCAGCCGCAACATCGCCTCGTTCACCAGCCCCGCGGGTTCGAGCGTGTGCCCCGCCCGCTCGTGGCTCATGTGTCGCCGCGCGATGGCGTGGAGCTCGGCGTACACGGTCTGGTAGAGATGCTCGCGCGCGGCCTCGTCCCCGTCACGCGCGGCGTGCAACAGGAGCGTGACGCCCTGGGCGGGTGACGAATTGGCTGGCATGGACGGCCCCCCGGCACGGCTGCCGACGCAGGGACGCGGCCTGGGCTGATACGCCGTGGCCGCGCCTCCGGAGGGGCCGCACCATTCTGATCATCGATTGCCATTATACCACTACACGGAAGGTCGGATCAGCGGAATCTACCCCGGTGGCGCGGGGGGGGCGGTTCCCGGCGAGGTGCCACGGAGCCCTAGCAGGCGCGATTGCCTGAGGATGTCTAAGTTGTGCTTTTGGATGAACCCCGGAGGCCTGAAGACCGTGACCCGCACGCTCGACATCCGCGCCCGCACGTCGAGCCTGATGGCCGTTCTGGCCGCGACCTTCACCCTGGGTGCCTCCCTGTCGGGGGCGCCGGATGGGAGCGCCATGGATCATGAC
>JAURXS010000198.1 GCA_030654305.1 bacterium
GCGAAATCCCCCAGCGCGGCGACCCCCTCGTTGGCGCTCGGCAGCGGCACGCGGCCGATCACGTGGAAGGGGGACTCGGGCGACTCGTAGAGGTCGGCGGCGCCGCAGCCGGCCAGCAGGGCCGCCAGAGTGAGCAGGGCCGGCAGGGCCGTCGTCTTCCGCCTCGTCGTCGAACGGGTGATTCGCATCGTCAGGGCTCCTGTTGGGGTCCGCATCAGAGTTTGCGAGTTAGAGCTTGTAGGTCAGCCCGATCCAGTACCGGCGCTGGTCATAGTCCTTGTCCTCGGCGATGTCCCCCTCCCACGGCGAATCCACCGTGCGCTGGGAGAACTTGCAGCCGAAGACGCCGTCGACCCCGCCGGCCACCGGCCGCGACAGGGTCAGCTCGAGCGAGTAGACGTTGTCCTTGCGACCCACGTGGTAGGGGTCGGCGTCGAGGCTCTTCTGCGAGGTGTACCAGTAGGCCTGGTACTGGCCGCTCAGGGCCAGGCTCGTGAAGGCGCGGCCGGCCCACTTCGGCGACCAGGCCAGCTCGACCTGGTAGAGGTCCTGGTCGTACGAGGGGTCCGAGTTGTCGCTCGACTCGAGGGTCTCCCCGACCTCGTCGTAGCCGCGCGCGGGCCCGTGCTCGTAGCCGTAGTCGAGGGTCACGCGCCAGTCGGCGCGGGCGCGCCAGTACAGCGTGCCGCGGGCGCCCCAGGAGAAGATGTCGTTCTCCATGAACGGCTGGTTGTAGTAGCGCAGCGTGCGGCTGAGGTCCAGCTTCCAGGTCAGGTCGCGGCTGAAGCGGTCGCGGTAGACCAGGGCGAACTCGTTGCGCGTGTAGCGGAACTCGTCCCAGACCAGGGGGTGGCTCGGGGCCTCCCAGGGCGGCTCGTCGGAGAGCTGGCGGATGTACTGCTCGGGCGCGTAGCTGTAGGACAGCTCGCAGCTGCGGCCGCCGGGCAGGAACTGCCGCACGTACCACGAGTAGCCGGAGTTGGTCTTGATCGGCTCCTGCACGTACTGCCAGCGCTTCCAGCGGAAGCGCAGCCGCGTCTCCCCCAGCGCGATCAGGTCGCGGCGCGCCTCGACCTCGAAGCTCGGGGCCAGGATGTGGCAGTCCTGCCGCTCGATCTTGAACTTGTAGGGGTCCGTCCCGGCGTGGAACACGTCGAGGTAGTCGTCGGAGTAGCGCAGGAAATTGTCGTCGTAGATCGTCTCGAGGCCGAAGGTCGCGCTCGTCTTCCAGGCGGACGCCTTGCGGGCCGGCGCGTCGGGCTCGGCCGCCGCCGCGGCGCCGCACGCGGCCAGGAAGGCCGCCACGGCGCCGACCGCCAGCGCGCTGCCCGCTCGCCGCCTCATCGCAGGTCGGCCGCCGGGATGCGGACGACCGCCGCCACGCCGCAGGCGTCGGGCTGCAGGCAGCGGATCTCCACGCGGTGGCGTCCCCGCGGGATCTGGACGCGCAGCGACTTGCGCTCGCCCGGCATCACGTCCGGCCGTTCGATGTAGGACGCGGCGTCCAGCTTGTCGGCGTCGTAGTGATGGGTGCGGCTCACCTGGCCGTCGACGCGCACCTCCAGGGCGTAGGACTGGCGTCCGTTCATGCGGTGGTCGAAGTCCAAGCGCGTCCACACCACGGCCGTCGTCGGGCCCGCGACCTCGAAGGACAGCGGCTGGTCCGCGTCGAAGCGGTAGAGGGTCGAGCGCACGCCGCTGTCGTACTGCAGGGTCGCGACGCCGGCGTAGCGCTCCGGCGACAGGTTGACGTACTCCTCGCTGACCCGGCTCGTCTCGCGGAAGAGGCGCACCGCGGTGAAGCCGGCGCCGGCGTTCGTCGGGGTGACCGTCACCTCGTGCCAGCCCTCGGGGATCGTCAGGTAGGTGTGGTGCAGGGAGCTGGCGGGCGCGCCGGCGCAGGACGCCGCGCCCGCGCGCGGCTGCAGGCGCTGCGCGTCGGCGAGGGCCGCTTGCCCGTCGATTGCAAAGCGGAGCGTGCCGGCGACCGGCCCGGCCTCGCCGGGCGCGAACACGTAGCGCGACAGCACCTTGACGCGGCGCGGCCCGCGCACGCGGTACGAGGTCGGCGTCTCGGCGCGCAGCTTGTCGTAGGTCGCCTCGACGCCGTCGACGCGCAGGCAGACCTGCTCGCGGGCGCCCTGGGGCGCGACCGCCCGCCAGCGCACCTCGGCCGACGCCGTCGCGGCCGACAGCGACAACAGCGCGCAGCAGGCGGCGGCCGCCGCCCCGCGCCGGTGATGGATCGTCACGCCGCACCTCCCGCTCGCCGCCGGAAGCGGACCGCTCCCAGCAGGTTGCGCCGCACCTCGGGCGCCAGGACCACGGCGCAGAGGGCGCCGTACAACAGCAAGAACGCCGCCACCAGCTCGAGCCGGTAGCCGTCCCTCACGAAGATCTCGCCCTCGCCCGGTTCCGGCAGGTAGTCCGGCGCCACCGGCAGCCCGTACTCGCGGGCCAGCGAGGCGACCTCCAGCAGGTGGATGACCGGCACGCCGCGGTCGGACATCAGCGTCAGCGTGCCCTTGCGCGGCCAGTTCTTCGCCTCCAGCGTCTCGGCGAAGCCGCGCGGGATCAGGATGCGGTTCTGGCTGCTGCCGAGGCTGGCCACGCCGCCGCCCACGTTCACGAAGCACTTCGGCACGCGGCCGCGCAGGGCCTCGTCGAAGAAGGACATGCGCTTGGCGATGGCCTCCTCGATGTTCTGCGAACCGAGCAGCGGCACCTCGTTGCGGGCGATGGACGCCTCCAGCAGGCGCCGCCCCTCGGGGCTGAGGCCCTGGCCCATGTCGTCGCCGCCGCCCAGGGTGGCGGCCGCGCTGCGCACGTGCAGGACCCGCTCCTCGCGCAGGATCCGCTCCATGTCCAGCCAGGTGAACGAGGGGTCGTTGGCGCCCCACATCGAGGCGCCGACCGAGGTGACCACCACCGGCGCCAGCTCCATGGTCTCGAGCGCGGCGTACACGGCCACGTTCAGCCCCGGGAACGAGCCCGTGACCGCCACGGCCACCGGGTCGCCGGGGCGCAGGCCGGCGCGGTGGAACAGCTCCACCAGCACCGCCGCCCAGTTGGGGTTCAGGCTGGTGAGCTTGGCCTCGAGGTCGCCGCGGGCGTTGGTGACGAGGCTGAACTCCGGCCCCACCAGGCCGGTGCCGGCGGGGTCGTTGACCTTGTCGATCTCGGCGCCTTCCATGCGCAGGTGCCGGCGCAGCGTGGTGAACGCCTCGTCGGCCTTCTGCGCCGCGGCCATCTTCTCGGCGTAGTCGCGCTGGCGCACGGGGCGGCGCGTCAGCTCGAGCGCCCCCTGCAGCAGCACCGCCAGCACCGCCAACCCGAACAGGATCAGCGGCCGCCTCCTACCCGATCGCGACATCAATGAGCATGCCTCCGTGGGCCAGCACCAGCACCAGGCGGACCAGGAACGCCGCCATGAGCATGGAGCTCAGGGTCTCGACGATCCCCTGCCGGTGCATCCAGTAGGCGATCAGCCCGGGGATGATGTACCCCACGGACTGGAAGAGCGACGCGTCGACGCCCGTGCCCAGCGCGGCGTTGAACACCAGCACGTAGCGCGTCAGGAAGCCGAACACGAACCCGGCCAGCACGCAGAAGACCAGCGTGCGGCGCCCGTAGAGCAGCACCACGCGGCCGACCAGTCGCACGGTGCCGTAGGTGCAGAGCGCGGCGACGACCGTGCCCGCGATGCGCAGCGGCTGGTCGAGGTAGATCGCGATGTAGCCGGGGACGATGAGCCCGCCTGCCGCCAGGCCCATGATCTCCGAGAAGACGAGGCTGATCACCAGCCCCAGGCCGATCGCCTGGTAGATCAAGGGCGCACCTCCCGTTCGCGCAGCAGCGCCAGCACGTCCATGCCGATGCCGCCGATGTTGCCGATGCCCACCACCGTGGCGCCGGGCCCGCAGAGGGCGGCCGTGCGCGTCCAGATCTCGGCGGCGCCGGCGCCGCCCAGGTCGACGACGAGTTCGCGCGGGACCGCGCGCATCATGTCGGCCAGCTGGGACGTGCCCTGGCCGATCAGGACGTAGTGGCCGGCCTTGATGCTGGTCCCCAGCAGCGGCGCCAGGTCGCGCGCCCGCCGCATGCGGTCGGCGCGGTTGTTGAACAGGACCACCGAGCGCGTGCCGGGCGCGTCGAGGCCGAGCGTGCGCCAGATCCGCGCCGTGGATTCCGGGTCGTTGGCCGCGAACGCGTTGGCGAACACGAGTTCGCCGCCGGGATCGGCGACGCGCAGGCGCTCCAGGGCGCCCACGTCCGGCCGCACCCCCCACATGCCCTCCAGCGCGCGGCGGCGGTCGACGCCCGCGGCCACGCACACGTCCAGGGCCAGGGCGACGTTCTCCGCGAACTCCACGTAGCGGAAGGGCGCCAGGTCCGCCGGCGTGACCGTCGCGGGGTCGGCCACCCGGCAGTCGCTGCCGCGGCGCCGGGCCGCCTCGGCCAGGTCGCCGGCGAACACGTCCTCCGCCGTGAACAGGGTCGCGCGCGCCGGCACGGTCTGCGACAGGCTGCGCGCCACGTCCTCCAGGCGCGGCCCCTGCACCTCGAGGTGGTCGGAGCGCACGTTGGTGATCACCCCGAGCGTGCTGTCCACGATGTCGCGCTCGCAGGTCCGCTGCAGGTCGGGCCGCACGGCCATGCACTCCAGCACCAGCGCCTGCGCGCCCTCGGCCGCGGCCTGCCGGAAGACCCCCAGCTGCTCGCGGATGTTCGGCGAGCCGTGCCGCACCACCGGCGTCTCGGTGCCGTCGGCGTGGAGGAAGCGCGCCGCCGAGCCGGTCGTCTTCGCGCAGGTGCGGATCCCGCCCGCCTGCAGGCCCGCCGCGATGAGGCGGGTCACCGACGACTTGCCGCGGCTGCCGTTGACGTGCACGCGCAGCGGGATGCGCCGCCGCGTGAGGCGGTGCCGCGCCGTCTCCCACACGCCCAGCAGCGTGACCACCGCGAGCAACAGGACGATGAACCGCACGCTTCCACCTACCTGACGAGCAGCAGCTTGCGCGTGACCGAGCCGCCGGCGCCCTCGAGCCGGCAGAAGTAGACGCCGGCGGGCGCGTCGCGTCCGCCCTCGTCGCGCCCGTCCCAGACGGCCGCGCCCGGGCCGGCCGGACGGTCGCCCGTCACGAGCGTGCGCACGAGCCGCCCCGCGAGGTCGAAGACCCGCAGCGTCGCCGCGCCGGCGCGCGGCAGGCCGAAGGCCAGGGTCGCGCCGCCGCGCGCGGGGTTGGGCCGGCCGTTCGCCAGGAACAGCCCGCTGCCGTCGAAACTCTCGGTGGCGGCCGCCGTCGCGGTCGCCGCCGCCGACCGGTGCCCATAGGCGTGCAGGGCGACCAGGCGGTAGACCGCGTCGCCGGCGGGAGCCTGCGCGTCCGTGAAGGAACGGGCCGCCGCCGGCAGGGGCGCCGGCGTCAGCGGGGTTTCGACGCCGGCGACGTCGCGCACGACGAGCCAGCCGGTGACGGGCCGACCGTCGCGGGGCTGCCAGGCGAGGGCGACCGCGCCCGCCTCCCGTTCGGCCACGAGATCGGCCGTGTACGGCGAGTGGACCGGGGTCCGCGTCGTCACCAGCACCGCCAGGCCCGGGCCGATCGGGGCGGCGCCGGGGGCGTAGACGTCGGAATAACTCAGCTGTAGGCCGTCGGTCTCGCTCGGGCTCTCCCAGCCGACGGTCGCGAACTGCCGCAGCGTGTCGCTGTTGTGGACCTGCCGGTAGAGGAAGAGCATCTCCCCGTCGCCGCCCGGCGCGGGGTGGACCGCCGGGTCGCGCAGCACCAGCTGGAAGGTCTGCACGTCGTCGATCTCGGGCTGGTAGTGCCGCATGCGGCTCCACTCGATCGTGAACGAGCCGGCGACCGCGTCGTAACGCGTGAAGACGCCGCCGGTGCCCGCCAGCGTGGGGTCGAAGTTGTCCCAGAACGGCGCCACCATGGAGTGGTTGCCGTGGCTGCTGGGCAGCGGCCAGTTGTAGAACTCCAGCTCGCCGTCGGTGTCGAAGCTGATCCAGCCGTTCTCGCTGACGCGGATCTGGCCGTCGAACGACTGCCCGTAGTAGGTGAAGGCGAAGGGCAGGTCGACCAGCTTCACCTCGTTGTCGACGGCGAAGGCCAGCGGCGCGCCCTCGCCGCCCAGAGCGGGATCCAGGTGCGTCCAGCGGTAGACCGGCGCCAGGTCGGGGTAGTCGACGGCGTCGGCGCTGTCCAGCGCCCAGTAGCCGTGCGCGTCGGGGCCGCTCGGGGCGCCGGCGTCGACCTCGCCCACCAGCAGCCTCGCGGGCAGCACGGCCTGGTAGTCGGCCGGCGCGGCGTCGGAGACGACGAGCTCGAGCGTCGCGGCCCGGCCGGTCGGCACCGTCGCGTCCACGACCAGCGTCACCGCCGTCGCCAGGGAAACGGTCGCGCCCGCGGCGATGGCCGGCACGTCCGCGTACTGGACGCCGACGGCGCCGATCCCCGCACCGAGCAGGTTCAGGCGCGCCTGGCCGCCGGGGAACGGGAGGCTCCCCTCGTTGCGCAGGACCGCGGTGAGGGCGTTCTCCAGACCCTGGCGCAGGACCCCGTCGCCGCCGACGAGCAGGCTCTCGAGCCGCAGCGCCGGTCCGCCCACCACGAGCGTGCGCCCGTCGCGGTCGACCGCGCCGTCGTGGGCCGCGTCCAGGAACAGGTTCAGCAGCGCGCCGTCGTCGGCCGTGGTCAGCAGGCCGACGCGGAAGTACTCGTCGCCCGTGCAGGCGTGCACGGCGCCGCCGGCCAGGTCCGGCAGGGCGAAGGTCCCGTGCTCGACGCCGGCGGGGCCGTCGACGGTCAGCGAGAGCGTGATGCCCGTCGCGGTCGCCGTCCCGGTGTTGGTCACCACCGGGTAGACGTGCAGGACCTCGGCGGCGTTGATCACGCCGTCGCCGTTGCCGAAGCCCGCGGGGTTCTCCCAGGTCAGACCCGTCAACGCGAGACGGGCGGCGGGCTGCGCGACCGCGACCTCGTGCTGCACCGCGAAGCGGTTCGTGGCGGTGACCGTGACCGTCAGCGGCGCGCCCTCGACGAGGGCCGCCAGGCTCAACTGTGCCACGCCGTCGACGCCGGTCCAGCCGGAGCTGACCGGCTCGCCGGACTGCGTCAGGCCCACGCGCGCGCCGGCCAGGGGGGTCGTCCCGTCCTGCTCCGCGACGGTCACGTCGAAGCGGCCCGACCCGGGCGGGCAGGCGGCGTCGTGCGTGACCACGGGCTCGGAGACGGGGCCCTTCCAGAAGTTCAGCTCGGGGTCGCCGAGCAGGTTGTAGATGTGGAAGTAGAACTCGACGGACTCCTCGCCGGTGGCCTCGTACTCCAGCTCGTGGGGGAAGTAGGCGAGGAAGCGCAGCTTCCCGGCGAGCATCAGCGACCCCAGGTCGGTGACGGCCGGGTCGGTGATGCGCTCGAAGAACGAGATGGCCATCGCGTCGTTGTAGCGCGTGTGGGACCAGTGCTCGCCGTTGCCGATGAAGGCGACCGCACCCTTGCGCGTCTCGGGCGTGCCCTGGCGCAGGAACACCTCGCCGAAGCAGGGGGCGTCGGCGGCGAAGTCGCCGTTCAGGCAGACGAAGCTCATCACCACCGGGGTCATCGCCCCGTTGTTCACGTTGGGGATCTCGGTGACCGTGAAGTGCGGCGGTTCCCAGCCGGCCGTGCCGTAGGCCCAGCCGCGGTAGACCACCATCGACGCGCCGGCCTGCAGCGCCTGCGTGATCGGGAAGACGCCGTTGAACAGCGGCGGGAACGAGACGTGCGTGGCGGCCTGGAAGCCCAGGGACATCAGCTGCCGGCCGCACCAGGCCACGGTGCTGACCGGGGTGTCGGAGCCGTAGTTGCCGGCGACCATGAGCTGGCGCGTCAGCCAGCCCTCGTCCGTGCGGTAGGGGTCGCGCTCGTAGGCCACGCTCTTGTTGACCACCGTCTGCGCCTCGGCGAGCGACGAGACGGGCATGCGGCCGAGCATCAGGTCGGGCAGCCAGTCCCCCTCGTCCATCAGGGCGTAGGGCAGGTCGGTGACGTTCTGGCTGATGCTCCAGGCGGGCACGTCGCCGACGTCGCCCAGGATGAGCACGTACTCGGGCG
This sequence comes from bacterium, assembly GCA_030654305.1. Lineage (NCBI taxonomy): Bacteria > bacterium. The sequence continues at coordinate 8,106 of JAURXS010000198.1, forward strand.
GCGCATCCCAGGACGCGTACGCCGCGCGCAGCCACTCGCGCACCGCGACGTTGGTGGCGCCGGTCTCCTCGGTGGTCGCCAGGCGGACCTCGAGGCCCTTGGCGCGCTTCCAGTCCAGCAGGGGGGCGGCGGCGGCGGCGTACGCGGGCGTCGTGATCACGACGTAAGTGCCGCGTGACGGCGCGAGGGACTTCCCGGCGGCGTCTTGCGGCAGGCCGCGCGACGAACCCAGCGCCGCGTCGAAGGCGCGCGACCGCAGGCGGCCGTCCGCCGCCGCGGCCCAGTCGCCGTCGTGCACGATCTCGAAGCTGGCGCCGTCGTCCAGGCCGGCAGTGTTCACCACGGCCATCGGCAGGCCGCGCAGCCGGGGCAGCCGGCCGTCGCCGGACACGCTGCCGGCGCCCGCGGTCAGGCGCACCGACCAGGTCGTGGCGTCGGGGGGCAGGGGGATCAGCAGGGCCGGCGCGGCGGTCGCGTCGGCGGCGGCGGGGAGCCGCGTCACCAGGGTGCGGTCACCGGCGACCCGGATCACGTAGGGGTCTTGGATCGCATCAGTATCGTGCGCCCGCTGGTCGGCCGCGACGGCGGTCCCGCAGACCGCCGCCGACAGGCCGATTCCGAGAGCGAGCGTGAGCGCTGCCCGTTTCATTTGATCAGGATCATCCGCCTCGTGTGCTGCAGGCCCAGGGCCTGCAGTTCGTACAAGTAGACACCACTCGGCGCGGGCCGGCCCGCATCGTCGCGTCCGTCCCAGACCGCCTCGTGGCGACCGGCGGGGAGATCGCCCAAGGTGAGAGTCGCCACCGTTCTGCCGGAGACGTCGCTGATACGTACGAGGGCGGTGCCGGGCGCGTCAAGCGCGAAAACGATGGCCGTGCTGGGGTTGAACGGGTTCGGATGGTTGCCCAGCAGGCGCGAGCGCGCGGTCGTCTCGCCGACCGCGGTGGCGTCGCACCCGCCCAGGGGCGCGCCCACCAGCTCCCCGCCGCAGCCGGTGAAGCAGGGGCTGCCCTCCTGCAGGCGGTAGTCGCCCGGCGCACAGAAGAGCGGGTCGAGCGAGAAGTTGCCGCCGCCGTCGACGCCGCAGAGCGCGTCGCCGCCGGCGTTGCCGTGGATGTCGGTGCAGGTGACCGTCGGGGTGCCGCCGTCGCAGTAGAGACCGGCGCCGGCGGTCGAGCCGGCGATGATGCAGCGGTCGATCGTCGGGGCGCTGCCCCACTGGGCCATCACGCCGCCGGCCAGCCCGCCGGCGCTGGTCTGGTTGCCGGCGATCGTGCAGTTGCGCAGGGTCGGGGACGGGCTGAAGAGGGTGTGCACGCCCGCGGCATCGCTGAAGGCGCCGGAGCAGACGTTGCCGGCGATCAGGCAGCCCTCGATCAGCGGCGTGGCCGAGTCGACGGCGATGCCGGCGCCCGAGACGTAGCTCTGCGTCGCGAGGTTGCCCGTGATCGTGCAGGCGCGCAGCGCGCCCGCGGAACCCAGCTGGTAGGCGATGCCGCCGCCGTTGCCCAGGGTGGTGTTGCCGCTGATCGCGCAGCGCTCGATCACGGGGGAACTGGCCGCGACGAAGATGCCGGCGCCCTGCCCGTAGGCCGCGTTGATCGCGTTGCCGCTCACGGTGCAGTCGGTCAGGTGCGGGTCGCTGCCGTTGCGGATGAACAAGCCGGCGCCGCTGGGGGCGTGGTTGTCCAGGATGTCGCAGTCGTCGACGCGGGGGCTGCTCTGCTCCTCGATGGCGAGGCCGCCTCCCTGCTTGGCTGAGTTCGCCACGCAGTCGACCCGGGTCAGGACCGGGCTGGCCTGGTTGTAGCAGATCACGCCGCCGTCGGTGCACTGGGTCACCAGGACGTCAGTCACGCGCACGTCCGCCCCGACCTGCCGCAACAGGATGCCGGCGCCGTAGGCCGCCGCGTACGCGCGTCGGACCTGGAGGTTCTCGATGCGGCAGTTGACGACGTTCTCGACGAAGATGCCGCGGCCGAGCAGCTGCGCGTCGATGATCGTCGCCGCCGTGCCCGCGCCCCGCAGGGTGACCCCGGACTTCATGATGACGCAGGCCGGGGTCGTGCCGGGGCCCTCGGTCGGGTGGGTGCAGTCGCCGTACGTGCCGGCCGCGACCTCGACGACGTCCCCCGCGGCGGCGGCCTGGACCGCGGCGTGGATCTGGGCGTAGTCGCCGGGCACGTGGATGACGGCGGCGGTCGCGGTGGCGGCGGCGACCAACAGGGCAAACCCGGCCGCAAAGCGCAGGAACCTGGGCATGGGTGTCCTCCCGGGGTGGACGGATGGTGCGGGTGCAGGCGGGGTCGTCCGAACGACGGGATCATAGCATAGGGCCCGGGGAGGCGCCAGCCGAAGACCCAGCGGGAAAATATCCATTAGTTTCCGTGCTGGGGCTTGTGTTATGATGACGTCCGGCCGGTCCCGCAACCGGCGTTTTTCGAATTCCCCCACGATGGCTCCCGCAACCATCCCGGCCCAAATGCGCCCTGGAGGCCTTCATGCGTTCGTCCACAGCCGTCACGCTGTCGCTGCTGCTGATCGCGGCGTCCGCCCTCGCCGCGCCCGCCGCCCGCGAGGTCGTCCTGGACCCGGCCGCCGGCGCCCAGCCGGCCCTCTCCCTGCTCGGGGACGCCGGTGACGTCCTGACGCTCGAACTGACCCTGCCGCGCCTGTCGGTCGAGGAAGTCGCGGCCGGCGGCGGCGCCTGGCAGGTGCTGTCGTTCCCCGACGCGGCCCAGCGCGGCGTCGAGGGCGCGCCCGGGCTGCCGGTCTTCAGCCGGCTGATCGCGTTGCCGGCGGGCGCGACCGCCAAGGCGCGGATCATCGCCAGCGAGACGGTCGACCTCTTGGGCTACCGGCTGCTGCCGGTCCAGGGCCGCGAGGGCGAGCCTTTCGTGTTCGACAAGGACGCCTACGCCGCCGGCGGCGCCGCCGGCGCCCCGTCCGTCGAGGTCGGCAGGCCCGGCGTCATGCACGGCCTGACCGTGGCGCCGGTGGTCTTCTCCCCGCTCGGCTACGATCCGGCAACCGGCCGCGTGACGGCCGCCGTGAGCCTGACCGTCGAGGTGACGATCACGGGCGGCGCCGGCAAGGCCGCGCGGCGGGCCGAGACCGCCGCCTACGACGAGTTCTTCCGCGCCCGGGTCCTGAATTACGGCGGCGCCGACAAGAGCGCCGTCACCGAGATGGGCAGCTACCTGGTGATCTGCCCCAACAACGCCACGGTGATCGCCAACCTCGCGCCGCTGCTGGACTGGCGCCGGCGCCAGGGCTACAACGTCGTGCTGGCGACGACGGCCGAGACCGGCACCACCAACACCGCGATCAAGACCTACCTGACCGACGCCTACAACACCATGAAGCCGCAGCTGGAGTTCGTGACCCTGGTGGGCGACGCCAACGGGACCGTGATGCTGCCCTCCTGGACCGAGGGCCTCAGCGGCTACAACGGCGGCGGCGACCACTACTACTCGATGCTCGACGGCGTCGACCTGCTGCCCGACGTCAACCTGGGCCGCCTGTCGGTGATCTCGACGACGGAGCTCACCACGGTCGTGAACAAGATCGTCAACTACGAGACCAACCCGCCCCTGACGCCCGATCCGGGCTGGTTCACGCGCGGGTCGCTGGTCGGCGACCCCTCGTCCTCGGGCATCACGACGATCTTCGTCAACCAGTGGGTGCGCGACCAGTTGCTGGGCCTGCACTACACCCAGATCGACTCGGTCTACGGCGGCAACTACGTCTCGCTGATGACCACGAACTACAACAAGGGCGGCTCGCTGTTCACCTACCGCGGCTGGTACGGCATGAGCGGCATGCAGCCCACCAACCTGCAGAACCTGACCAACGCGGGCGAGCTGGCCTTCGCCGTGATCATGACCTGCGACACCGGCTCCTTCGTGATCGACACGACCTGCCGCTCCGAGGCCGTCTTCCGCGCCCCCAACGGCGGCGCCGTGGCCAGCGTCGGCACCGCCACCACCGGCACCCACACCCGCTACAACAACTGCATGTTCGCCGGCGTCGTCGACGGCGTGCTGAACTCGGGCGACTTCCGCGTGGGACCGGCCCTGAATTCCGGCAAGCTGGCCATGTACAACAGCTACAACGACGCCGAGGCCGACCACGTCGAGATCTGGATGGTCTGGAACAGCCTGATGGGCGACCCCGCCACCGAGATCTGGACCTCGCTGCCCGCCGCGTTCTCCGTCGTGCACGCCGCGTCGATCTCGACCGGCGCCAACTCCTTCCAGGCCACCGTGAACGACGGCGTGTCGGGCCTGCCGGCCGCGGGCGCGCGCGTGTCCCTCTACAAGGGCACCGAGGTGCGCGTCAGCGGCCTGACCAACGCCGACGGCCGGGTCGACCTGCCGCTGGACGGCCTCTCCGCCGGCAGCCTGCTGGTCACCGTCACCAAGCACGACCACCTGCCCTACAAGGGCACCGTGACGGTGGGCCCCGCCGTCAACCTGGTCGGTCTCGGCTCCTTCGCCGTCGACGACGCCGCCGGCAACGGCGACGGCCTGGCCGGCCCCGGCGAGACCGTGGACCTGGCCGCCGTGCTGCACAACTTCGGCGCCTCGGCGGCGACGGGCGTCACGGCCGTCCTCACCTCCGACGACCCCTGGGTGAGCGTCGTCTCCGGCGCCGCGTCCTACGGCACGATCGCGGCCGGCGCGGACGGGCCGGGCGACGTCCCGTTCACCGTCCAGCTGGCGCCCGGCGCCCCCGCCGCCCACAAGTGCCAGCTCGACCTCGCGGTCGTCAGCGGCGCCTCGACCTGGACCTCCCTGCTGGAGCTCACGGTCAACGCCGGCGCCTTCTCCTACCTCAGCCTCGTCTACGGCGGCCCCGGGGGCAGCCTGGACCCGGGCGAGACCGGCAGCCTGACCGTCACGCTGCGCAACACCGGCAACGTCGGGGTCACTGCCGCCGCGGCGACCCTGCTGTCGAACAGCCCCTGGGTCGACGTCACCGACGACCAGGGCGCCTACGGCCCCCTGGCCGTCAACGCCACGGGCAGCAACGCCGGCGACACGTTCGCCGTGTCGGTGACCGCCGACTGCTTCCGCGGCCACCTGGCCACGTTCCAGATCGCGCTGCTGACGGCGGCCGGGTCGCGCGACACCCTCGAGTTCACGGCTCCGGTCGGCACCGCGGCCGCCGACCAGCCGCTGGGCCCCGACGCCCACGGCTACTACGCCTTCGACAACACCGACACCGCCTACCCCTACCACCCGACCTACAGCTGGATCGAGATCGACCCGGCCCTGGGCGGCTCGGGCACGGCGATCCCCCTGACGGACTACGGCTGGGAGCAGGACGACACCGAGATCCTGTCGCTGCCCTTCGCGTTCACCTACTACGGCGAGACGTTCGACAAGATCTCGGTCTGCTCGAACGGCTGGCTGGCGATGGGCGCGACCTCCCTGCGCAACTACCGCAACTGGACGCTGCCCTGCGCCGGCTCGCCCGACGCCATGATCTGCGCCTTCTGGGACAACCTGTACGTGGAGTCGGGCATCGGCGGCGTGTACTGGTGGCACGACACGGCCAACCACCGCCTGGTCATCGAGTGGAGCCGCCTGCGCAACGACAGCGGCGGCGGCAACGAGACCTTCGAGGTCATCCTCTACGACCCGGCCCACCACGACACCGACACCGGCGACGGGATCATCGAGGTGCAGTACAACGCCGTGTCGCAGGTCGACGGCACCAACGGCTACGCCACGGCGGGCCTGCAGAACCTGGACCACACCGGCGGCCTGCTCTACACCTACTGGAACGCCTACCCCACCGCCGCGGCGAGCCTGACCACCGGACGGGCGATCCGCTACGAGGCCCTCGCGGTGCTGCCCTCGGGCATGCTGCAGGGCACGGTCACCAACGCCTCGGCGGGCGGTACGCCGGCCAAGGACGTGCAGGTCACCGTCCTGGACAACGGCCGCGCCTTCACCTCCTCGGCCCTCGGCGCCTACCTGGGCTCGGTGCCGGTCGGCACGTACGACATCGTGGCCTCGCACCCCAGCTTCGCGCCGGACACGACCCGCAACGTCGTGATCCTCGAGGGCCAGACCACGACGGTCGACTTCTCGCTGGTCGACGTGGCCGGCCCCGTCTTCGCGAACACGACGGTCCTGACCGGCTCGACCGACACGGCCGGGCCCTACGTCGTCGAGACCGAGGTCCACGACTTCAGCGGCCTGGAGGAGCTGCACTGCTGGTACCTGACCAGCGCGGGCGGCGGCCTGCAGGAACTGCCGCTGTCGCTGGTCGACCCCGCGACGGGCCGCTACCGGGGCGAGATCCCCGGCCAGCCCCTGGGCAGCCGCGTCCGCTACTGGTTCTCGGCCCTGGACGCGCTCGGCTACGGCGGCACCGAACCCGCGGACGCACCCGCCGCCGCCACCAGCTTCTGGATCGAGAACACCCTGATCACGTCGTCGGACATGGAGTCCGCCGGCAGCTGGACCGCGGGCATGGCCGGCGACACCGCCACCTCCGGCATCTGGACGCTGGTCGACCCGAACGGCATCTACATCAACGATTCGCCCGTCACGCCCGAGGACGACCACACCGCCGCGGGCACGATGTGCTGGATCACCGGCCAGGACCCCGTGGGCGGCGCCCAGGGCGGCGCCGACGTGGACGGCGGCGCGACCACGCTGCTGAGCCCCGTCTACAACCTGACCGGCTGGAACGACGTCACGGTCACCTACTTCCGCTGGTACACGAACGAGACCGGCCTGAACCCCAACTCGGACACCTGGACCGTGCAGGTGACCGACGACGGCACGACCTGGGTGAACCTCGAAAGCACCATGACCAGCGACCGCACCTGGCTGGAGGTCTCGGTGCCGCTGACCGGCCTGATCGACATGACCACCAACGTGCGTTTCCGGTTCATCGCCTCGGACCTCGGCAGCGGTTCGGTGATCGAGGCGGGCATCGACGACTTCTCCCTCAACGGCCACCAGGGCACGATCGACGAGCTGGCCCCGACGGTCACGGTCACCGCCCCCCTGCCGGGCTCGGTCCACAACGACGGGCAGCCCTTCGCGGTGACCTGGACGCCCTACGACGAGACGGGCCTGTACGCCACCGTCGTGCTCTACTCGGCCGACGGCGGCGCGACCTGGCCGTACATGCTGGGCCTCGGTTCGCTGACCTCTCCGCTCTGGCCGAACTGGACCACGGTGCCGTCCAGCGACCAGGCGCTGGTCAAGGTCGTCTGCTTCGACACCACGCTCAACAGCGGCCAGGACGCCATGAACGGCACCTTCGTGCTGTCCTTCCCGACCGGCGCCGACGACGGCGAGCTGCCGTCGCGGCTGGTCCTGGACCAGAACCGTCCCAACCCGTTCAACCCGGCGACCGAGATCCGCTTCTCGGTGCCGCGCCGGACCGCGGTCAGCCTGAAGGTCTACGACCTGGCCGGCCGCGTCGTGCGCACGCTGGTAGCGGGCGAGCTGGAGGGCGGCGAGCACGCGGCCGTCTGGCGCGGCGACGACGATGCGGGCGCGCGCGCGCCCTCCGGCCTGTACGTGTACCGCCTGACGGCGGACGGTGCGACGGTGTCGCGCAAGATGATGTTGTTGAAGTAGGCGGTCGGGTCGCCGACCCGCCGGCAGTCCCAAGGAGGGGCATGAAGATCCTGATCACGGCGGCGCTGACGGCCCTGGCCCTGTTCGCGGGCTGCGGGCAGCAAGACGTGCAGGCCGTCCGTGAGGCGGCCGTCGCCGCCGACGGGGACCAGAAGCTGGCGGACGGCGCGCTGCGGGCCGAGCTCGTCTTCTGCCGCCGGATCGGCGCCAAGACCGGCAAGCGCCTCGAGGTCGGCGACCGCTTCGAGGCCAGCGACGACGAGCGCGACCGCAACATCCACGCCTTCGTCGACCTGAGCAACCTGCCGCCGGGCGTCCACCAGATCCACGTCGTCTGGCTGAAGCCCGGCGGCGTGGAGCTCTTCCGCAAGTACGCCGAGGTGAGCGTGGCCCCCGCCGACTCCGCCCGCTGGCGCACGCAGATCGTCTGGAAGGACGGCAACAACCTGCGCTTCGCCGAGCCGGAAGAGGCCGTCGTCGGCCCCGCCCCCGACCTCACCGTCTCCTCGCGGCTGAACGTGGCGCCGGACCGCAAGCGCGAGCCCGGCACGTACGCGGTGAAGGTCTACTGGAACCGCGAACTGCTGCTGGAGCGGCCCTTCG
>JAURXS010000199.1 GCA_030654305.1 bacterium
GTGGAGACGAGGGCCACCGCAGCCAGGGATGCCGCCGCGTAGGCCGACCGCCTCCGCCTCGGCAGCCTCCGGCGGCCGCCGATCGCCGGGTCTCCCATCGCATCTCCCCTGGTGGAATGACGATCTGCCTGGTCCCACCCGCCCTTCTAACGCACCCAACATAGCATGGGCTGGACGATCCTGCTGCTGCCGGACGTCCGTCAGACGTACCGGAACAGCGGCGGGAAGACGATCAGGACGATCGCCGCCCACGCGGCGTAGACCGGCAGGTAATCCGTCTGCCAGCGTTCGAGGCGGGAGAACGGGCCCCGCCCGCGCAGGAACCTCACGTAGAGCACGGTCGACCAGGCGAGGTTGACGAGCAGGATCGCGTTCTCGCCCAGCGCGGCCACGCGGTTGGGGCTGAAGCCGAACTCGGAGATGCGCGCCGCGATCGCCCCCAGCGCCAACGCGTCGGCCAGCAGCGCGCCCACCAGCAGCACCACCTGCAGCACGTCGAAGACGCCGGGGGGCGCCCGGTGGTCGCGGGCGGACACGGAGTAGAGCAGCAGGCCCAGGACCACCACCAGCAGCAGGTCGAAGGCGATGAGCACGTCGCGCCGGACGTCGACCCCGCGGCCGGTCCACAGCTGGGTCGCCAGGAAGATCACCAGCATGGCGGCGAACAGCGGCGTGAACAGGCGCGTCAGCACCGGCGCCATGTTCTCGATCACGCTCTGCTTGGCCTCCACCAGCCAGGAGGCGACGACGACCGCCCCCATGACGCCGCACGGCAGCAGCCACTGCTCGAAGAAGGGCTCGATGTCCACGCCGATGGCCTGGAAGATCAGCCCCGTGAACCCCGCCAGCACGCCGCCGCCGAGGGCGATCAGCACGTAGTAGATGAACAGCTCGCCCGAGAAGCGGATGAAGTCCATGCGGCCGTCCGCCTGCCCCCACCGGCCGCCCGCGTACGCGACGCCCACGGCCAGCCAGAGCGCGATCGGCAGGTGCAGCGCCGAGAGCACCTCGAGGGAGCCTCCCGGAGCGAACGGGTAGACGTTGGCGAACACGCCCGCCGCGACGAAGGCCACGGCCAACCGGCGGAGGGTCCCGGCGCCGGGCCGCCGCTTCCAGACGAAGTACCCGGCCAGCAGGGGCAGCACGAAGAGGCCCAGGTTGCGGGCGTAGAAGCCCTCGTCCTCGCCCCAGCGGAAGCCGAAGAGCGCCGGCGCCTTGATGGCCGCCGCCGCCGCGACCGCGAGGCCGAAGGCGACGGTGGCCTCACGGCGGGCGCTCCCGCGCGGCTTCACGGGATCGTCGGGGTCCAGGACGAGCTGCTTCCAGAGGCGGTCCGAGTGCTCGCGCGCGAACTCCCGCGAGAGGGCGTCGAGGTTGCCCATGCGTTTGACCGCCACTAGGAACGCCTCGTCGGCGTCGAGGCCCGCCTCGGTCAGGCCCGCGACCTGCTCGCGCAGGTGATCCTCCAGCTCCGCCACGTCGACGGCTTGGATCGCCTGGCGGCGGTGCAGGTAGCTGCGCCACTGGTCGATCTGGTCCTCGAGCGAGCGCGCGTGTCCAGGATTCGTCATCTCTCAGGCTCCCTGCGGGAACGGCGCCGTCGGCGCCGGGTAACCTGGCGGTGTGGCAACGGGCAGGATCGACCAGATGCCGCGCAGCGTCGCGTCCACCGCCTGCCACTGGCTGCGCTCCTGAACGAGCTGGGCGCGGCCGCCGGCGGTGATCCGGTAGTACTTGCGGCGGCGGCCGCTCTCGGCGACCTCCCACCGCGCCTCGACGTGGCCGAGCCGTTCGAGCCGGTGCAGGACGGGGTACAGCATGCCGTCCGTCCACTCCATGCGGCCCGCGGACAGCTCCCGGACGCGCTTGATGATGGCGTAGCCGTAGCTGTCGGCTTCGGCCAGGATCGCCAGGACGATCGGGGTCGAAGAGGCGGCCATCAGATCCTTGCTGATCTCCATGGCTTCACGTCCCGAGTAGCGGTGTGGTCCCGAATTCCAGATACATGGCAATACTATACATTGCTGATCTATGTATGTCAAGGCTTGGCACAGGAAATACCCCTACCGCACCAAGCTCATGCGCACCGTCTCGACCCTCCCTCCGGCCTCGAGCCTCGCGAAGTAGCTCCCTGACGCCATCCCCCGGCCCGACGCGTCGCAGCCGTCCCAGGTGGCCTTGTGGCTGCCACGGGGGAGGTCGGCATCGACCAGGGTGCGGACCAGGGCGCCGCGGAGATCGTAGACGCGCAGGTCCGCAGCCATGTCTTGCGGCAGATCGAAGGCCAGGGTCGTGCGGGGGTTGAAGGGGTTGGGCCGGGATTCGTGCAGCGTCATCCGGATGACGAGCTCGGGCGGCGCGT
>JAURXS010000200.1 GCA_030654305.1 bacterium
CCAGGACGGCGACCCGGTCGTGGCGGGAAAACGTCGCGAGCAGTTTGGCGTTCGGGTTGATCAGCGAGCGACGGACGCCGCGGGGCCGCGAGGCCGCCACGGCGGCCCGCCACTTCTCGTACCTCACGACGTGCCAGCCCGTGCGCGCCAGGCGGGCGGGGTCCGGCGCCGCCGCCGTCCAGGTCATGGCGGTCGGCCCACTCGACAACGTCATGTCCCGAATCGAGTTGCCGCGGCCATCGTCCGGGGCGGTCCTCTCGGTCTCGCCGTCGTGCCTGCGCGGGCGCACCGTGCCGTCCATCCAGGTCATCGTTTCTCCACCCGCCGACGAATTGATTTGATATCATGAACGACGGACTTCATCCCCCAGCCTGCGAGGTCGTCCCATGCCCGCATCCAAGCGCCGTGCCAACCGGATCCTTGCCTTCGCGTTGCTGACGATCCCCTTGGCCGCCGCCGTGCCGGCCCGCGCCGTCATCGTGGCCCACTGGCGATTCGACGAGCCGGCTGGCACGAGCATCGCGGTCGACGAGACCGGTGGGTACGGGGGCACGCTGCTCGGCACGGCGACCTTCGGCGCCCCTGGCGTCCCCGGCGCCGCGGGCGGCGCGCTGGAACTCGGTTTCGGCGGCGGCGGCGCCGTCGACATGGGCGACGTGCTCGCGTTCGGCGACGAGGACTTCTCGCTGGCGATGTGGGTCAGGACCCTGCCGGGGGCGGCGGGCGTGATGTACCCGGTGAGTAAGCACGTGTCGGGCTACGGCGGCTACCTGGTCGGTCTCAACAACGACGCCTACTACGGCGCGCCGGGGAAGGCCTGGTTCTTCGACCTCGGATCGCCCGGCGAGCAGGCCTTCTCGACCACGGACGTCAACGACGGTCAGTGGCACCAGATCGTCTGCACTTACCAGCAGGGCGGCCTGCTGGGCATCTACGTCGACGGCACGCCGCGCGAGGACCTGCATGACGGGCCGTCGAACCTGCCGACCTCGGCGCGGTTCATCGTCGGCGGCATCGATGCGGGGGGCGTGAGCCCTTGGTTCCAGGGCTGGATCGACGACGTCCAAGTCTATGACCACACGCTCAAGCCCCACCAGATCGACTATCTCTACGCGCACCCGACGTACGTCTTCATCGACGAGATCCTGCCCGTCACCGCCGGCCTGCGGCTCTGGCTGCGGGCCGACGAGGCCGTGGCCGACGGCGACCAGCAGCCCGTCGCGATCTGGGCCGACCGCTCCGGGCAGGCCCTGCACGTCACGCAAGCCGACCCCGCGGCGCAGCCGCGTTTCATCGAACGGGCGGAGTGCTGCAACCCGGCGGTCCGCTTCGACGGGAACGACTTCCTGATCCGTGAAGGTGTCGCCGGTTCGTCCCTGACGTCGACGGACGCGGCGACCGTGTACGTCATGGCGCGGCAGGACGGCGCGGACATCTACAACACGGTCCTGGGCTGGGGCTACGGCGACAACCGGCTCTTCGTGCACTACACGTGGGGCGGCTGGCTGGTCTTCCAGCACGGGCCGCCCACGGGAGCCGGCGGCCTCGGTTCCTGGGCGCCGCCGGCGGGATGGGACGACGCCATCCATCTGGTGGAGCTCAGGCGCGAGGCCGGCCTCTTCTCCTGCCTGATCGACGGCGCGGACCAGGGCGACCAGGCCACGATCGGCGCACCGAACCCGGCGGCGGTCCAGTCGCTGCTGATCGGGTCGGACGCCTACCGCCTCAACGACATGACCGGCGACGTCTTCGAGATCCTGGTCTACGACCGCGCCCTGTCGCCCGCGGAGCGACTGGCGGTGCGGGACTACTTCGAACAGCGGTACTCCCCGACCCTGGTCGGCGTGGAGACGCCGTCGCCGACGCGGCCTGCGCTCGCGGTCGCGCCCAACCCGTTCAACCCGCGCACGGTCGTCACCTTCGAGTTGCCGCAGGCGGGGGAGGTGTCCGTCGCGGTGCACGACGTCCAGGGCAGGCTGGTCCGACGGCTCGCCGCCGGCGGCCACGAGGCCGGCCGGCACGAACTCGTCTGGGACGGGCGCGACGATCGCGGTCGCGCCGTGGGCGCGGGCGTCTACCTGGTGCGGCTGTCCGCGCCGCAGGGCGACGCCGCGACGCGCGTCGTGCTGATCAAGTAGTTCGCGGGTCCGGCGACGAGCCGTCCAGGCCCAGGTCCGCGGCCGCGCGCGCCAGCGCGCGGTCGCGCGTCCAAAGGCGGCAGCCGGTCAGCAGCGCCGCGGCCAGCAGCTGCGCGTCGATCCAGCCGAGGCCGCGGCCGTGCAGGCCCCGGCGCTCGATCAGCTCCAGGGTCTCGCGATCGTCGGCCGTCGCGGCGACCGGCAGCGCCTTCATCAACGCGAGCGTTTCGTCGCGAAGCCGCAGCCCGCCACACGCCAGTTCCCCGATCACGCTGGGATGCGTCAACACGGCGCCGTCCTCGAGGAGGGCCGCGAGCGCGCGATCGTGTCGACGCAGGTGGTCGATCCAGACGGAAGTGTCCACCAGGGTCACGATCGTCCTGCCCGCTCGTCCGGATCCGGCTCCGGGGATGCGCGGCGCCTGGGCGTCTGCGCGAGCGACGGGTCGCTGCCGCCGAGTCGCGCCAGGCGGCGCGCGCTCTCGCGAGCGATCAGGGCCTCCAGACCCAGGCGGACCAGCGAGGTCTTCTCGGTCTCACCGGTCAGCCGAGAGGCCTGATCCAGCAGCCGGTCGTCGATGTTCAGGGTCGTTCTCATGTGCATGAGTATGTATGTCTGATGCATCGACGTCAAGACACGGCTCATCCGCCTCCGAACCTGTTGCTGGAACCGTGCCATGGGCTTATCAATGATGACGATAATCAATCGCACAATCCGGCCGCTCTCGCGGCCTTGCTCCGGAGGACAACCTCATGATCAACCTCACCGAGAATGCCCAGCAGGAACTCAAGCGCCTGGCCACCCGCGACGGTCTGAACGCCCCGGTCGTCGTGCTGGGCGTCGACAGCGGCGGCTGCTCGGGCTTCAGCTACCGCATGGGTATGGACACGCGCGTCCAGGACGGGTACCAGTCGTTCACGTACGAGGGCCTGACCGTGGCCTGCGCGCCGGACGCCTTGCCGTTCTTCAAGGACATGGAGATCGACTTCTCGAAGGACCTCATCGGCGGCGGTTTCAAGTTCCGCAATCCGAACGCCAAGGGCACCTGCAGTTGCGGGACGTCGTTCCGCGTTTGAAGCGGATTTCGGAGGCCCGTTGACCAAGAAGTTGCCTTGACGGGTCGTTATTTGTTTGCCCTAATCGGACTGATCCGATAGCATTTCCGTCGCTTGCGCCGGGTCGTCCCGGCTCGTCCCATGCAGAAAATGAAATTGCGCCGCCAAACACGGCGGCCCCACGCCTTCGGGCGGAACGCGGGAGCAGCCCTTTGGATTCCCAGCAGAAGGACCCCCGGCAGGGCGGGCACGATCCTTTCCGGTTTCCGAAATGGGCCAACACGATCCGCCTCCCGGTCACCCTGGCGGCGGCGCTGGCACCCCTCTACATCCTCGGCCTGCTGTACCTGCTCTTCTCGCCGGGAGCGACGAGCGTGGGCTACCGGCCGGAGCAGCCGGTGCCCTACAGCCACCAGATGCACGCCGGGCAGCTCGGCATCGACTGCCGGTACTGCCACACGGGCGTGGAGACGGGCGCGGCCGCGACCCTGCCGCCGACCTCGGTCTGCATGAACTGCCACGCCACGGTGCGGGCGCAGAGCGAGAAGCTGCAGCTCGTGCGCGAGAGCTTCGCGACCGGGATGCCCATCCCCTGGGTCCGCGTCCACGACCTGCCCGACTTCGTCTACTTCGACCACAGCGCCCACGTGCGGCGCGGCGTCGGCTGCGAGAGCTGCCACGGCCGCATCGACAAGATGGAAGTCGTGCGCCAGGTCGCCGGCCTGAACATGGCCTGGTGCCTGGGGTGCCACCGCGATCCCGTCCCGCACCTGCGTCCCGAGGACGCGGTGACGGTCATGGGCTACGTGCCCGACGAGCCCCAGCTCGAGCTGGGGCGCCGGTTGCGCGACGCCCGCCACATCACTCCGAAGACGGATTGCTCGACATGTCATCGATGAACCAGAACGGCCTCGACCACAACTACTGGCGCAGCCTGCAGGAGCTGGCGGACGAGCCCGAGTTCCGCCGCTTCCTGGAGGGCGAGTTCCCCGAGCCCGCCGAGGTGCCGACCGACGCGATGTCGCGGCGGCGCTTCCTGCAGGTCATGGGGGCGTCGGTGGCCATGGCCAGCCTCGTCGGCTGCCGCTGGCCGCAGGAGACCATCGTGCCGTTCGCGAGCCGGCCCGAGGGGACGACGCCCGGCACGGCGCGCCGCTACGCGACGGTCATGGAACTGGCCGGCGCGGTCGGCCCGCTGCTGGTGACCAGCTTCGACGGCCGCCCGATCAAGGTCGAGGGCAACCCCGAACACCCGCTGAGCGGGGGCGCCTGCGACCTGTTCGCGCAGGCCGGGCTGCTCGAGCTGTACGATCCCGACCGCAGCCGCTACGTGCTGGAGCGCGTGGGCGGTCACCCCCGCCGCCGCTCCCACGGCGAGGGGGAGTCCGCGGCCGCGGCCGCCTTCGCGGCGTTGCGCGCCCGCCGGGGCGCCGGGCTGGCGGTCCTGACCGAGGCCACGAGTTCGCCCACGTTCGCGGCGCTGCGCGCGCGCGTGCGGGACGAGCTGCCCGAGGCCGCCTGGTACGAGTACGAAGCGGTCTCGCGCGACAACGAGCGCCTCGGCACCGGTCTGGCCTTCGGGGAGGCGCGCCGCGTGCGCGTCGATGCCGGCAAGGCCCGCGTGCTGGCCTGCTTCGACGCCGACCTGCTGCTGGACCACCCGACGGCCCTGCGCAACGCGCGCGATTTCGCCGGCGGGCGCCGCGCCGAGGACGGCGCGATGAACCGCCTCTACGCCGTCGAGAGCGAGATGAGCCTCACCGGCGGCATGGCCGACCACCGCGTCGCGATGCCGAACCTGGAGATCCCGCACGCCCTCTACGGGCTGGCCGCCGAACTGGTGCTGGGCCGCGGCCTCGCCCTGCCGGCCGGTTACGAGGCCGTGCTGCCCGCGCTCGAGCACGCGCGCGCCGCGGGCCACGCGCCGGCCTGGATGGGCGCGCTGGCCGGCGACCTGCTCGCCCACCGCGGGGAATCGCTGATCGCGGTGGGCCCGCGCCAGCCCGACCACGTCCACGTGCTGGCGATCCTGCTGAACGAAGCCCTGGGCAACACCGGTCGCACCGTGAGCTACGGGCCCGACGACCAGCGCGGCCTGTCGCACGGCGCGGCCATCGCGACCCTGGCCGTGGCGATGGACAAGGGGCAGGTGCAGTCCCTGCTGATCCTGGGCGGCAATCCCGTCCACGACGCGCCCGCCGACCTGGACTTCGGCGGCCTGCTCGACAAGGTCGCCGATTCCTGGCACCTGTCGTTGTTCGTGGACGAGACCTCGCAGCGCTGCCGCTGGCACCTGCCGCGGGCGCACTGGCTCGAGTCCTGGCACGACGTGCGCGACCACGACGGCCGCTACGCGGTGGCCCAGCCGCTGATCGCGCCGCTGTACGACGGTCGGACGCCCGTGGAGCTGCTGTCGCTGCTGCTGGACGGCGTCCTGCGCCCGGCCCACGACCTCGTGCGCGCTACGGCCGCCGGCCAGCACGGCGCCGGCGACTGGGAGGCGCTTTTGCACCGCGGTTTCGCCGACGCGACGCCCGCGGAAGCCCCGGCGGTCCTCGACGGACGCGGCGTCGTCGCCGCGGTGCGCCGCGGCGGCCTGGCGAAGCCGCCGGCGATCGGCCGCGAGAACCTGGAGCTCGTGTTCGTGCGCGACCCGTCGCTGCACGACGGCCGCTTCGCCAACAACGCCTGGCTGCAGGAGCTGCCGGACTTCATGACCAAGCTGTCCTGGGACAACGCCGCGCTGTTCGGCGTGTCCACGGCCGAGGCGCTGGGCCTCGCCCACGGCGACCTCGTCGAGCTGGAGCTGGGCGGTCGCCGGCTTGAGGCCGCCGTCTACGTGCTGCCGGGTCACGCGCCCTGGTCGGTGAGCCTGAGCCTGGGCCACGGCCGCACGGCGGCGGGCAACGTCGGCAGCGGCACGGGTTTCCGCGCCTACGCGCTGCGCACGTCGGCGGCGCCCGACGCCGGCGCGGGCCTGAAGGTGGCGCGCACCGGCCGCAGCTACCCGCTGGCCACGACCCAGGACCACCACGCCATCGACGCGGTCGGCATGCGCGAGCGCGAGAAGCGCTCGCGGTCGCTGGTCGTCTCGGGCACCCTCGCCGAGTACCGCGAGCACCCGGAATTCGCGTCGCACCGCACGCACCACCCGCCGCTGGTCTCGCTGTGGCAGGAGCGCCCGCGCGAGGGCCACGCCTGGGGCATGACCGTCGACCTGAGCACCTGCATCGGCTGCAACGCCTGCGTCGTGGCCTGCCAGGCGGAGAACAACATCCCGGTCGTGGGCAAGGAGCAGGTGGGCAAAGGCCGCGAGATGCACTGGCTGCGCCTGGACCGCTACTTCCAGGGCGACCCGGACGCGCCCGCGGTCGCGCACCAGCCCGTCGCCTGCGTGCACTGCGAGCTGGCCCCCTGCGAGCAGGTCTGCCCGGTGGGCGCGACCATGCACAGCGAGGACGGCCTGAACGTCATGGCCTACAACCGCTGCGTGGGCACGCGCTACTGCTCGAACAACTGCCCCTACAAGGTGCGCCGCTTCAACTGGTTCAACTTCAACAGCGACATCCCGGACGTCCGCAAGATGGTCTACAACCCCGAGGTTTCCCTGCGCGCCCGCGGCGTCATGGAGAAGTGCACCTACTGCGTGCAGCGCATCGAGACGGCGAAGATCGACGCCAAGAACGAGGGCCGCCCGGTGCGCGACGGCGAGGTCGTCACGGCCTGCCAGCAGACCTGCCCGACGCAGGCCATCGCCTTCGGGGACCTCAACGACCCGCAGAGCCGCGTGGCGAAGCTGACGACCGGCGACCGCGCCTACCACCTGCTGGCGGAGCTCAACGTGAAGCCGCGCACGGCCTACCTGGCCCGGCTGCGCAACCCGAACCCCGAACTCGCGGAGAGCGCCGATGGGCACCCTGCTCACTAGGGACACGATCGACAACACGGCCCACGACCCGGCGCGGCCGCAGGAGCTGATCACCGGCGGCTACGACTTCACGACCCTGACCGACAAGGTCTGCGGGATCGTGGAGCGCCGCGGCGCGCCGCGCGCCTGGTGGGTGGCGCTGGGATTCATGGCCAGCCTCGCGGCGATGATGTTCGGCATGATCGGCTACCTGATCTACAAGGGCATCGGCATCTGGGGCGTGAACAACCCCGTGGGCTGGGGTTACGCGATCGTCAACTTCGTGTTCTGGGTCGGCATCGGCCATGCCGGCACGCTGATCTCGGCCATCCTGTACCTGCTGCGCCAGCAGTGGCGCACCAGCATCAACCGCTTCGCCGAGGCGATGACGATCTTCGCGGTGGTCTGCGCCGGCATCTTCCCGGGCATCCACGTCGGCCGCGTCTGGGTGGTGTGGTGGCTGTTCCCGCTGCCCAACTTCCAGGCCATGTGGCCCAACTTCCGCAGCCCCCTGCTGTGGGACGTGTTCGCGGTGGGCACCTACGCCACGGTGTCGCTGCTGTTCTGGTACACGGGCATGGTGCCCGACCTGGCGACCCTGCGCGACCGCGCCACGACGAAGGTCCGCCGGATCGCCTACGGCTTCTTCGCCCTGGGCTGGCGCGGCTCGAACCGCCACTGGCACCGCTACGAGAAGGCCTACCTGATCCTGGCCGGCCTGGCGACGCCGCTGGTGCTCTCGGTGCACTCGGTGGTGTCCTTCGACTTCGCGACCTCGCAGATCCCGGGCTGGCACACGACGATCTTCCCGCCCTACTTCGTGGCGGGCGCCATCTTCTCGGGCTTCGCCATGGTGATGACCTGCCTGATCCCGGCGCGCGAGTGGTACGGGCTGAAGAACATCGTGACGCTCTACCACCTCGAGACGATGGCCAAGATCATCCTGGCCACCGGCACCATGGTGGGCTACGCCTACGCCACCGAGTTCTTCATCGCCTGGTACGGCGGCAACCCCGCCGAGCAGTTCGCCTTCATCAACCGCGCCTTCGGCCCCTACGCCTGGGCCTACTGGATCATGGTCAGCTGCAACGTCATCTCGCCGCAGCTGTTCTGGTTCAAGAAGATCCGCACCAGCCCGGCCGCGCTGCTGGTCATCTGCATCTTCGTGAACATCGGCATGTGGTTCGAGCGCTTCGTGATCACGGTGACCTCGCTGAGCCGCGACTTCCTGCCCGCGGCCTGGGGCTACTACCGGCCGACGGTGTTCGACATCCTGACCTTCGTGGGCAGCTTCGGGCTGTTCTTCACGCTCGTGCTGCTGTTCATGCGGTTCTTGCCCATGATCGCCATGGCCGAGGTCAAGACCGTGATGCCGCAGAAGCACTGGGAAGACAAGGTGTCGCGTCCGGTGGGCGACTACCACGGGACCAACCCCGGGAACCGTTAGCAGAGCGAGGGGCGATGGCGACACGAGAGACGGACGGCCTCTACGGTTACCTCGCGGAGTTCCGCGAGCCGTGGGACCTGATCGACGCGGCCGCCAAGGTCCGCGACGCCGGCTACACCCGCTGGGACTGCCACACGCCGTTCCCGCTGCACGGGCTGGACGGCGCCATGGGGATCCGCGGCACGCGCCTGCCTTGGCTGGTGCTCTGCGGCGGCCTGACCGGGCTGACCCTGGCGCTGTTGATGCAGTGGTGGATGAACGCGCACGACTACCCGTTCCTGATCAGCGGCAAGCCCCTGTTCGGGCTGCCGGCGGCGGTCCCGGTCACCTTCGAGCTGACGGTGCTGCTGAGCGCGCTGACGACGTTCTTCGGGATGTGGGGGCTCAACCTGCTGCCGCAGCACCACCACCCCCTGTTCAACAGCGAGCGGTTCCGGCGCGCGACGTCCGACCGCTTCTTCATCTCGATCGAGGCGCGCGACCCCCTGTTCCGGGGCGAGGGCACGCGCGAGTTCCTGGCGGGCCTGGGCGCCGACGCCGTCGAGCCCGTGGAGGACTGACCGATGCCGAGAATCATGAAGTCCGCCGCCGTGGTGCTGACCCTGCTCGCGCTCATCCCGGTGCTGATGCTGGTCAAGGCCCGCGTCACCGACAGCGGCCGGCCGCGGCTGTCGCTCGTCTACGACATGGACGACCAGGCCAAGGTCAAGACCCAGCGGGCCGGCGCGCTGTTCGCCGACGGGCGCGCGATGCGGCCGCCGCCGGCGGGCGCCGTCGCCCGCGACGAGCTGGTGGGGCAGGACCGCCGCCGGGACGGGCGCGTCGACACGCTGTGGGTCGAGACCTTCCCCGCGCCGGTGACCGCGGCGACCCTCGAGCGCGGGCGCGAGCGCTTCGGCGTCTACTGCGCGCCCTGCCACGGGCTGGCCGGCAACGGCGACGGCATCGTCGCCAAGCGGGCCGAGGCCCTGATGGAGGGCACCTGGGTGCCGCCGTCGAATCTGGTCGACGCCGCGGTCCGCGCGCGGCCAGTCGGCCACCTCTACAACACGATCCGCTTCGGCATCCGCAAGATGCCGGCCTACGGATCCCAGATCGGCGTCGACGACCGCTGGGCGATCGTGGCCTACGTGCGCGCCCTGCAGGCCGCGCAGGCCGGCTCGCCGGCGGACCTGGCGCCCGCGGACCTGGCCGCGCTCGGCCCG
>JAURXS010000201.1 GCA_030654305.1 bacterium
GGGCACGAGATCGCGGAAACGGACCGGCGCCGGCAACGGCCACGCCCAGTCGAAACCGCCCGAGGCTTCCAACTTCCCGCCGTCCAGCCCGGCGACGGGTGTCGGGCCCAGGTAGAGCCGACGGGGCAGCGCTCCGAACAGCGCGCCCGCATCGCATCGCTCCAGGCGCCACTCCCCCCGCAACCGGCCGGGACCCGGCCAGCCCTCCCATTCCGCGTCGGCCGAGACCGCGGTCCCGTTCCAGTCCGCCTCGTCCACGCGCAACCGCAGGCGTCCGGGCACGGGGAGGATCGTGACCGCGGCGGCCTGGGCGGCCGCGGTCGTGACGCCGTCCCCCAGGGTCCATTCCAGATGCGGTTGCGCCAGCCGCACGTCGCGCAGGGCGGCGCGCCCGCCCGCCAGTTCGCGCCAGTCGGGACGCACCGTCGCCGACTTCGCCTTCAGGAACCAGGACACGCCGCCCGGCGCCGCGGCGCGCGCCTCGGGACCGGGGATCGCCACCACGTTCGACAGCACGACCCGCGGCGTCGGCCAGAGGTCGACCCGCGCCTTGCCGACGGTGACTTCGACACCCGATCCCGCGTTCAGTTCGGCGAGCGCCGACCGGGCGAAGCGGTCGACCGGCAGCAGGAAGCGCACGGCCAGCGTCAGCGCCGCCAGCAGCAGCATGAGGACCAGCAGGCTCGCCATCCAGCGGCGCGACACTTTCACGACGCATCCCCTCCCTGCGCGGGACCGGCGCCGACGATGCGCCCGCCGCCGCAGACGCGGTCCCCCCGGTAGAGCACCAGGAACTGGCCCGGCGCCACGCCTTCGGCCGCGCCGTCCAGTTCGACCTCGAACCTCGCACCGTCCCGCGACCAGTCCCGCACCGGCACGCCGGCGTGGCGGTGGCGCAGCTGCACCGTCCACGGGCCGGGACCGACCGGGCCGCGTCGCGGCACGCCGGCCAGGTCGACGAACCCGTCGCAATGCACGCGGCCGACCCGCAGCGCGTCCCGCGGCCCGACCACCACGCGGTTGCCTTCCTTCTCGAGCGCGACGACGAACAGGGGTTCGGCGCCGGCGATGCCCAGCCCGCGCCGCTGCCCGACGGTGTAGTGGGCGAGGCCGCGATGCCGCCCCAGGACCCGCCCGTCCCGGTGGACGATCTCGCCGCCGGGGCCCGTGTCGCGGCCGGAGAACAGGAACGAACGGTCGTCGTCCGGCACGAAGCAGATCTCCTGGCTGTCCGGGCGCGCCGCCGCCTCGAGGCCCAGCGCGGCCGCGGCCGCGCGCACGTCGAGCTTGGCCGACCAGCCCAGCGGGAACACGCACCGCGCCAGCACGTCGCGTTCCAGGCGGTGCAGGAAGTAGGACTGGTCCTTGTCGGGATCGAGCGCGCGGTGGAGCTCGGGACCGTCGGGGCCGGCCAGGACGCGGGCGTAGTGGCCGGTCGCGACGAGATCGAGGCCCAGCTCGTCGGCCAGGTGCGTCAACTGCGGGAAACGGACGGCGGCGTTGCAGCCCACGCAGGGGTTCGGCGTGCGGCCAGCGAGGTACTCGTCCACGAAGGGCTCGATCACCCGCGAACGGAACGCCGGCTCCACGCCGCTCACCCAGTGGCGCGCGCCCAGAGCGGCGGCGGTGCGGCGCGCGGCGTCGATGGCGTCGAGCGAGCAGCACGAGCGGTTGCCCTCGCCGCCGAAGCTCCCGTCGCTCGTGCAGAAATTCTTCAGGGTGACCGCGTGCACCTCGCAGCCGAGGTGCGCGAGCAGGGCGAGCGCCACGCTGCTGTCCACGCCGCCGCTGAGGCCCAGCAGCACGCCGCAGCCGCGCGGCAGCGCGGCGCGCAGGGCGTCGGGAACGGGCAGCGGGAAGCTCATCGCGCTCCGGCGGACCGACCGGCGGGCCGGGTCAGGAATGGGAGGGTGCCGCGACCCCGGCGGGGACCTCGGCCTTCATGAGGTCCTGGATCACCTTGATGTTCTGGCGCGAGCGATCGCCGATGTCGCCGTCGCGGTCGTACTTGGCGGCGGCCTCCCACTCGCGGATCGCCTCGCGGTACATCTTCGACTCGGCGAACATGATCGCCAGGTTGTAGTGCGCCAGGGCGCTGCGGGGGTTGCCGGCCAGCACCGTGTTGAACTGCTCGATCGCCTCGGCGTACTGGTGGCGGCGGAAGTTCAGCGAACCGAGGTTGCAGCGGGCCTTCTCGTCGTCCGGCCGCAGCCGGATGGCGTGCTGGTAGCACTCGCGCGCCGAGGTGAGCGCGTTGCGGGCGATGACGTCGCGCCCTTCGGCCACGTCGTCCCAGATCAGGCCGGCGTTCACCAGCGGTTCGACGAACAGGGTGTCGAGCGCCGAGGCCCGCTGGAAGTAGGTCAGGGCGGAGTCCAGGGTGGCGTTGCGGCCCGTCGGCGAGTCCGGACCGGGGGGCGGGGCGTCGGCAGCGGCGGCGGCCTGGTAGGACAGGTTGCCGAGCTCGTACCAGACGAGGTGGGCCGGCACCGAGCCGTCGGCCAGGGCGCGGCGCAAGGCCGCATCCTGCTGTTCGACGGGCAGCCCGCGGAACGGGGCCAGGGCCGCGTCCAACGTGCTCTCGGCGGGTTTGTCCCGGCAGCCGTTCGCCAGCAGGGCCAGGGCGGCGGTCAGCAGGATGCCGAGCGCCGGGAACCGGATGTCCGATCGCGTGCCGTGCCTCAAGTCCACTCCCCTCCCGTTGGGATGCGCGCCCGCCCGAGCGCCTCCCCTGATCCTACCACCAACGCTCGAGACCCGCCAGCGAGACCGTCAGGCGCCAGGTGCGGTCGGTCAGGCCGTTGTCCTGCCGGTCGCCGGTCCAGCCGTACGACAGGGCCACGTCCAGGTGCCCGCTCTGATCGCGGAACGTCAGGCCCGTGCCCGCCGCGATCCTGGTCTCCAGCACGTCGGCGCCGCCGACCTGGTAGGGCCAGCGCTGGCGCGAGACCCCCAGGCGCAGCGGCAGGTTGCGCCAGCCGCCGCGGCGGCGCCACTGCTCGACGCGCTCCACGCCCGCGCTCCAGCGCCAGGCGTCGACCATCTCGGCCGCCCAGGTGTCGTTCCCCGCGAAGTCGCTGAAGGGCTGGGATTCGAACTCGCACCCGGCGCGCCAGCGGCCGCGCACGGGCATCTGGGCGCCCAGGGTCCAGGTCGCCGGCAGCCGGACCTCGTACGCCTGCGTCCGGGTGCCCGGCAGGCCCAGCATGTCCCGGGTCCGGGTCATGTCCCAGCCGTGGCCAGGGGTGACCGTCGCGCCGACGCTCAGGTCCCGCCACGGCCGGGCCTGGACGGACCACGTCGTCGACAGGCCGCTGATGTCGTCGGTGAGGACCTCCGACACGGCCACGTACGGCGAGTCGCCGGTGCCGTCCGGCGTGCCCACGTCGTCGCGGAGGCGCTCGCGCACCACGCCGCGCACCAGGTTCAGGGTCGCGCCCAGCGAGAGCCGGTCGTTCACCCGGTAGGCGCCGCCGAGCGGCACCTCGAACTGCGTGCCCTCGCGCACCAGCGTCTCGGTCCCGTGGAAGATCACCGATTCGCCCCCCGGATCGTCGGGATCGGGCAGCAGCGACTCCAGGGGGGTGACGCTCGTGTACTGGGTGCCGCGCAGCGCGCGGAACCCCGCCGTCACGGCGGCGCGGCCGTCCAGCAGCGGCAGGCCTATGCGCACGCTCGGGGTGGTGACGCGGCTCGTGTTGCGGTCGGCCGTCGCCGACTCGCTGGCGGTCAGCGCGGCGAAGCCGCAGACCGAGATGGCCACGTGACGCAGTCCCGGCAGCCCGGCGATGTTGTGGAACGACGGCGACAGGGTGTCGCTCTCCGCGACCCCCCACCCGCCGCGACCCTCGATGCGGGCGTCGCTGGCGCGGATGTCCTGGCCGATGTTCGTGCGGGCGAAGGGGCTCTGGGCCGACGACGCGGCGGCGCCCAGCGACAGCAACAGGGCGGCGGCCGCGACGCGCGCGCAGGCGCTCATGACCCACCTCCGCTGAAGGGCGTGAACGTGATCTCGAAGTGCGGCGCCAGCGAGGGGTGGCCCGCGCCCAGGAAGAGCATCCGGCCGAAGTAGAAATCCGGCGAGTAGTTCCCGCTGACGCTGTAGCCGCCGAACTCCTCGCCCGCGGTCAGCAGCAGCACCGTGTCCGGCGCGAGGGCGCCGTTGAGCGAGCGCTGCACGGTGCCGGTGATGTCGAAGCCGACCCAGGTCTCCTCGTCGAAGATCATCTGGCCGAAGTCGACCGCGAGGATCCCGGTGGAGGTCGTGGCGGCCGCCTCGATCTCCTGGACGGTGACCGTGTCGCGGCCGGCCAGCAGGGACAGCGGCACCTCGTGCAGGACGAGCGACTCCACCGGCCCGAACGAGGCCGCGTCGATCGCCAGCCTCAGGACGGCGCGGTTGATCAGGATGTCGTCCGGGAGGCCGGCGAGGTCGGGGAAGAAGTAGGGGTAGCGCCGCAGGTGCGTCTGGACCTCGAGGCCGGCGTCGAAGCCGGCGGGAGGCGCCGCGAGCGCGTGGAAGGTCGAGACGTCGGCATCCGGCTCGAAGACGAACGCGGTGTCCAGCGCGGCGGCCTCGTTCCGGTACGCGACCGTCAGCACGGGACCGACCGTCGTGCCCGCGCCGACCAGGTCGATCTCCTGGTAGCCGGCCGTCGTCATGTCGACGGCGGCGTAGCCCAGCAGTCCGGGCTGCGAGCCGGCGCCCTCGCGGATCAGCAGGCCGTTCATGCCCGAGGCCACCCAGATCAGGAACTGCGCGACGGGCACGTCCAGGAACACCGAGGCGCCGGAGCCCTCCTGGGAGCCGAGCGGATCCGCCGTCGCCGGCTCCGGTCCGGGATAGAGGGCGACGTCCAGGGGGGCGGCCAGCGTGTGGATCTCGAACACCTTCGTCGGGTTCTGCGGCACCAGCGGGTGCACGACGTCCAGCAGCGAGTCGGGAACGGCGGCGTAAGCCTCGGTGCGGAAGAGCCGCAGCTTCACGCTGGTGACGGTCGTCTCGTCCAGCAGGGCGCCCTCCGGCAGGCTGTCCGGCAGCGTCTGCACGTCGTAGCGCACAAGGATCGAGGAGGTGTCGGCGCCCTGGCTGCCGAAGTAGAGCAGCTCGTTGTGGTCGTAGGACAGCGACTCGTCCTTGACGGCCACCCGTCCGCTCGCGGACAGGGCCTCGACGAACACCGTCTGGGGCGTGTTGAGCTGCAGTTCGCCCGGCAGGCCCGTGCCGACGAGGTTCGCCTCGTCGCTCGTGCAGCCGGCCAGGACGGCGCTCAAGGCGCAGACGGCGAGCAGGGCGCCGGCGACGATCGCCGTGGGCCGCGGCTGCGGCGCCCGCGGTGGGAACTGGGACATGCGGTCTCCTTCGCTGGTCCGGGAAGCCGGCGCGGCGGGCCGGCGCATTCTAGGTCTCGGCCCGGGCAGCGTCAAGGCGCGCTCCCGGGGGCGGCGGCCTCGACGCGCGCGGACAGGCTCACGCGCGCGTAGCCGCTGTCCTTGATGAGGTCGATCAGGTGCACGACGCGGCCGTGCTGGCTGTTGGTGTCGGCGCGCAGGACGATGCGGTCGTCGCCGGACTCGGCCAGCCGCGCGCGCAGCGCCGCGACGAGCTCGGCTTCGACGATCGGCGTCCGGTCCAGGTACAGGGCTCCCTGTTCGGTCAGCGTGATCACCGAGGGTCCCTCGTCGACGGCGCGGGCGCTGGTCGAGCCCGGCAGGTCGAGCTGGATGGCCGGCTGCGGTTCCTTGAAGGTCGAGGTGACCATCACGAAGATCAGCATCAGGAACATGACGTCGATCAGCGAGGTCACGTTGATGATGGTGCGGTTGCTGCGGCGCGGCGGCGCGAACTGCATGCTCAGCTCCCGGCCCGCGGCGCGGCGCGCAGGCGCCGCTCGCGCAAGGTGTCCAGGACCTGCGTGGCGTACCGCTCCAGCTCGAAGATGATCGCGTCGGCGCGGCCCTGCAGCCAGTAGTAGGCCACCAGCGCCGGGATGCCGATGATCAGGCCGGCGGCCGTGGTGATCATGGCCTCGGAGATGCCGCCCGAGAGCAGCGTGGCGTCGCCGAGCCCCACCGCCTTGACGTCCTCGAAGAGGCGGATCATGCCGGTGACCGTGCCCAACAGGCCCAGCAGGGGCGCGACCGCGGCCACGACCTCCAGGATGTTCAGGTGGCGGGAGATGCGGACGGATTCCTGGCGGCCCGCCTCCTGCAGCACGTCGCGCACGATCTGCCAGTCGTGGTCGGCGTGGTCGAGCCCGGCGCCGATCACCGCGGCGAAGGGTCCCGGGTTGCGGGCGAGGATGGCGCGGGCCACGACGAAGTCATCGGCGGCGCCCAGCGTCGCGACCGCGCCGGCGACCTCCGGCAGCAGGATCCGGCTCCGTCGCAGCGCGTAGAGGCGCTCGAGGAACACCGTCAGCGCGACCAGGGAGCAGAGGCCGAGCGGGATCATCATGACGTTGCCGGCGCGGATCAGTTCCCACATGTCCAGTCCATTCCTTCGACGAAGTCGCGCAGGGGAGGTCCGCCGCGGATCAGCGGCGCGGCCCGTCGGGCGGGAGCTCTTCCTGCGCAGAATAATGGAGCTTCACGGTCAAGACAAGCTCGGGGTCCGGGAAGTGTTCCGGCAACGGCTTCAGCGGCGCCGTCGCGCGCAGCGCCGCCACGCTCGCCTGGTGCAGGGATTCGTGGCCCTGCTTCTCGACCACCTCCATGCCGGCGACGGTGCCGTCGGTCAGGATGACCAGTTTGACGATCGTCCAGCCGTCGATGACGCCGAGGTGGTACGCGTAGGGCGGGATCCAGTTGGGCAGGAAGGCCCGCTTGAACGACTCCAGCCAGGGCGCGAAGTCCCACTCGACCGTGCTGAGCTGAAAGTCCCCGAACTGGATCAGGTTCCCGGCGGCGGGGCTGAAGGCGTCCTGTTCGTAGACGAAACCCCGGTCCCCGGGCTCGCCGCGGCGGTCGTCCAGCACCGACACCGCACCCGTCGCCGGCACCTCGACGAGATCCGGCGCCGGGGGTCGCGTTCCCTCGCCCCGTCGGGGCTGCTGCGACCGGTCGGCCTCGCCGCCGCTGGCCGTCTCGCCGTCGGGCGTCTGCGGCAGGTCGCGGCCGCGCTGCACCGTCTCGCCCTCGGCGTCACGGTCGCCCTCGGGGCTCCCCCCCCCTCCCGGCGACGTCGCGATGACGGTCGCGTCGGCGGGTCGATCCCCGCCCGCGTCGGGCAGGATCGCCACCTGGGGGAACTCCCCGGTGCGCTCCGCCCGCGGCGACGACTCCGGCTGCCCGCCGGCGATCCGGTCCGCGGCCCGGCTGTCGCGCAGCGCCAGGAAGTCGGGGACCGCCGGCGGCTCCTCGGCCTGCTGGCGCTCCGGCACGCTCGTGTACGCCGTGGGCAGCGCGATGGCCGGCAGCTCGGGCACGGCCGGCTCGGCCTCCAGCACCACCTCCACGGTCTGCTCGCGGGGCGTCTCGGCGGCGGTTTCGGTCAGGGGACGGAAGAAGTCGAGGTCCCAGGTGACGAGCAGCAGCAGCACGTGCAGCGCCAGCGCGGCCAGGAAGGCCAGAAGGGTGGTGCGGCGCTCGGGCACGGTTCTCCTTGACGTCGCCGGATACGGTGAGGATCGTGGATCGCACCGAGACAGACCGCGCCCATCCCGCCGAAGGGTCTACCATGCACCGGACCGGCTCGCAAGACAACCGTCCAGCGGAAGCAGAGCGGATCGCCCGCGCGGTGGCGGAGTTGAGACGTTCCCACCCGGAGCGCTTCCTGCCGGGCGTCCCCTTGAGCACGGTCACGGCCCTGCGCATCGGCGGCCCCGCGCTCGGTCTGGCCTGGCTGCGGAACAGCGGGGACGCCAAGCGGTTCCTGGAATTCGCCCGCGACGCGGAAATCCCCGCCGTCTGCCTCGGCGGCGGCAGCAACGTGCTGGCCGACGATCGCGGCTTCTGCGGCCTGATCGGCGTGATGGCCGACGACGCGCTGGAGATCCGCGGCGACACCGTCCGGGCCGCCGCGGGCATCCCCCTGGACCGGCTGGTCGTCGAGAGCCTGCAGGCGGGCCTGACGGGCCTGGAATTCGCGTCGGGCATCCCGGGCAGCCTGGGCGGCGCCCTGGTCGGCAACGCCGGCTGCTACGGCCACGAGATCGGCGAGTTCCTGCGCGAAGCCACCGTCCTGCGGGAAGACGGCCGTGTCGACACGGTCGGGCCGGAAGCTTTCGGGTTCGCCTACCGCCAGACCGCTTTCAAGGAGAGCCGGGACCTCATCCTCGGCGCCGTGCTGTCGCTCCAGCGCGGCGACCTGGCGACCGCCCACGCCGAGCGCGCCGACCACCTGGCGTCGCGGCACGCCAAGCACCCCGTCGAGCTCCCCTGTGCCGGCAGCTGGTTCAAGAACCTGCCGCCGGCCGAACCCGGCGGGCGGCGGCAGCCGGCCGGCGCGTTGCTGGAGGCCGTCGGGGCGAAGACGATGAGGATCGGCGACGCGGGCGTCTTCACGGGACACGCCAACATCATCGTCAATCTGGGGCGCGCCCGCAGCGATGACGTCCTGGCGCTGGCCGCGCAGATGCGGGCGGCCGTCCTGGACCGCTTCGGGGTCCGGCTCGAGGCCGAAGTCCGTCACCTGTCCTGGCTTGCGGAGCCGCCCTGGCCGGGGGATCCCTGGGCCTTTCGGGGTTGACACCGGGCCGGCAAGATCCGACATTCAGGTCCACGGGATAGCGTCGCAACGGGACAGGAGCTGACCATGCATCAGAAACTGTTGGCCCTCGGGATTTGCCTGTCGGTGTTCGCCTGCGCGGACGCCGGCGCGCAGGAGCAGCAGGTCGGCGAGAAGTCGTACAACCTGCGCCACTCCACCCTCGAGGAGCAGCAGGCGGCCCAGGCCGCGGAAGAGGTCCAGCAGGTCGATTACGAGCCGATCATCGACGAGCGCACGCTCGAGACCTCCCTCACGCTGGGCTTCTGGATGCTGGACAAGACCCTGCTGGAGCACGACAACATCATCTACAAGTACACCAGCGAGGACACCTACTTCGGCGACGTCGTCATCAAGGGGCAGTCCGCCTTCAACCCCCAGCTGCGGTTGAACTACAACCTCTACCCCTGGTTCTCGTTGGAGCCGGTCTTCGGCGTCTCGGTGTCCGAGTACACGGCCACGGTCGCGAATCCCCGCTCGCTCTCCAACCAGGCGACCGGCTCCGGCGGGTACACCCTCGAGGACGTGGAGGGCATCGGCGAGTACGACGCCGAGAACCGCTCGATCATCACCCTGAGCACGGGGCTGAACGCGGTCTTCTACCCCCACGACTACGGCAACTTCGCCAAGGGACGCTGGCACCCCTACGTGCAGGGCGGCGTCACGCGCACCTGGCTGAGCATCAACTCCGACTACACGGGCGACAGCGCCGACTCCTGGGACCTCAACGGCGGCGGCGGCATCCGGCTCGTCGCGGACAAGCTCATCAGCATCCGCTTCGAGGTGCTCTTCCACCACATGACGGTGGAATTCGAGCCGAAGGATTCGTTCCGCGTCATGGACGAGGGCGAGACCAGGATCCCCGTCTACGAATACATCGAAGGCATCGGCCCGCAGACCGTGACCGGCTACACCTCGCAGACGCTCAACACGATGAGCTGGGCCCTGGGGTTCACGGCCAACTTCTAGACCTCGACCACGACACGCAAGGGAAGGGCGGCCCCCGCGGGCCGCCCTTCCCTCATGCCCCGCACGCGTCAGGCGAGCGAGGCGATCTGTTCCCGCCTGTAGGAAAGCGCCTCGACCACGTCGTCGCGGTTCGCCAGCGACCGGTCGCCGAGCGCGGCCAGGGTGCGCGCCACGCCGGCGCAACGCATCAGCGAGCGCACGGTCAAACCCAGCGAGCCGCCGGCCGCCTCGAGCAGGGCGGCCGCGGGAGCGTCCATCAGGCCGCGCGCCTCCGCGAGCGAGGCCGGACGCGCCCGGCGGGAGTCCGCCAGGCGGGCGTTCCCGGCCTCGACCTCCCCGACCGCACACTCCCAGAGGCGTCGCGGGTCGGCGACGTCGCCGCCGCGCAGGGGATCCTCGGGCTCCTCCAGTTCGGCGAAGATGTCGATGCGGTCCAGCAGGGGACCCGACAGGCGGCTGCGGTGGGCCGCCCGCAGGCGTTCGGTGCAGCGGCACGGACGCCGCCGGCTGCCGTACCAGCCGCAGCGGCAGGGGTTCATCGCCGCGACGAGTTGGACGTCGGCCGGCCAGAACCTGACGCCGGCGCCCCGGGCGACGGCCACCCGCCCCTCCTCCAGCGGCTCGCGCAGCGCGTCCAGGACGCTCGGCGTGAACTCCGAGACCTCGTCCAGGAACAGGATGCCCCGGTGCGCCAGCGTGACCTCGCCGGGCCGCAACGACGCGCCACCGCCCAACAGGCCGGCGCGGGTCGCGGTGTGGTGGGGCGCGCGGAACGGCCGGCGCAAGTCCGGCGCCGGCGGCGACAGCAGGCCGGCGGCGCCGTGGATGCGGGCGACCTCCAGCGACTCCGCCCGGGTCAGTTCCGGCTGCAGCGATCCCACCACGCGCGAGAGCTGGGTCTTGCCCGTCCCCGGCGGCCCCACCAGCAGCAGGTCGTGCCGCCCCGCCGCGGCCAGGACGGCCAACCGACGGGCGCGGGCCGGCGCGAGGGACAGGAACGCCAGCTGGGAGGGGGGCGGGCTGCGTCCGGCCAGCGTCGGCGACTCGGCAATGATCTCGTGCAGACGCCCCCTGCCGGCGCGCCATTGCGCCACTTCGGCCAGCGTCCCCGCCGCCAGGATCGTCACCTCCGGCACCAGGGCCGCCTCCCGGGCCTGGCTGCGCGGGACGACGAACAGGCGCCGCCCTTCGGCGGCGGCGGCGGTCACGATCGCGAGCAGCCCCCTGACCGGG
This sequence comes from bacterium, assembly GCA_030654305.1. Lineage (NCBI taxonomy): Bacteria > bacterium. The sequence goes on from JAURXS010000201.1 coordinate 10,910, forward strand.
CGCAGGGAGCCGTCCAGAGACAGCTCCCCCAGCAGCACCGCCTCGCCGCGTCCGCCGGGATCGGCGCGCTCCGTCACGCCGCAGACGCCCACGGCGATGGCCAGGTCCACCGACGGCCCCTTCTTCTCGACATCCGCCGGCGCGAGGTTCACCACGACCCGGCCCTTGGGCCAGGACAACCCGCTGTTGCGCAGGGCCGACAGGACGCGTTCCCGGCTCTCGCGCACGGCGGTCGAGGGCAGGCCGACCAGCTGGAAGGAAGGCAGCCCCCGTCCGGCGTCCACCTCCACGACCACTTCGAAACCGTCGATGCCGTCGAGCGAACCGCTGCGGATGCGTTGGATCATGGCCCCTCCCCGCCGGGTTCCAGCGAGTTCCGGGCCCTGGCGCGGGTAGAGGCGCGGAACGGCCGCCGGTGGAGGCGGGAGGCGTCGCAAGGCGGGATGTTGCGGCCCGTGCCGTCCCGGACGTCGCCCACCGCGGTCGACACCCGTGACGAGGGAAGAGCCCGGGGTTTCCCCCGGGCTCTTCCCGTGTCGCGCTTCGTGGTCGCGGATCCGGCGGAACCTAGCGGAACAGGCTCTTGACGCCGCCCCAGCTGGAATCCTCGTTGGGCGTGGGGTCGTAGGGGAAGATGACCTTCACGCCGAAGAGGTAGTGGTAGCCGGCGGGGACCGTGAAGAACGGGAACCAGGGCTCGGCGACGCCGGTGCCGGCGAAGGTCCAGTCGTTCAGCGGGTAGTCCATCGCGGAGAGCGTGCCCAGCTCGCTGCCGCCGTTCATGTCACAGGTGCCGATGCCGGCGCCGGAGTACTGTCCGAATCCGAAGGGATCGTTCAGGTCCAGCGTCCAGCCGTTGTCGACGGCGGCCTGCAGCAGCAGCGTGCCGTCGGTGAACGTGGCCGGGGCCGCGTAGCTGCCCCCCGTGCCGCCGGCGATGGCGTCCGCGTAGATCTGCAGGGTGCCGCCGCTGAACGCGTAGTCCTTCGTCAGCGCGGTCCCGTTGAAGTCGTAGCTGTCGACGACCATGCCGGTGACGGCCACCGTGTACTGGTTGGCGGAGAAATCCACGGGGATCGGCGTGGGCGTGCTGACCGGGGGATTGGCGATCCCGTAGACGGTCATCACGGCGCCGACCTGGCCGGGGCCGGGAGCGAATTTCGCGTAACCCTCGAAGGTGAACTCGACCTGTCCCAGAGCGGGGACGGCCGCACAAAGGGCCAGGGCCAGCGTCATCCCGATCACCCGGCTCCGATTCATCTGCAGTTGCTTCATGGCGCCCTCCTTCCGCTCGTTTTAACGGTACAGGTTCTTGACCTCGCCCCAGGACTGGAGCTCGGTCGGGATCGTGCCGTCGTAGTAGATGTGGCCGTCGGTCTCCACGTCGTACCCGTCGGGGATCGTGGCGTCGTTGAGCACGGTGCCCGCGAGCGTCAGCCCGTTGGGGTTCTGGAGTTCCTGGCCCAGCTCGGTGAAGTGGGAGCCGAGCTCGAACACCAGCATGCCGACGTAGCTGCCGACGCCGGTGGTCGGGTTGTAGGTCAGCGAGAAGTTGGTGAAGGCGCCGTGCAGGTACACGTCGCCGTCGCTGAAGGTGGCCATCGCCAGGGGATCCGGGGGCGCGACGCCGTAGTCCGGCATCGTGTAGCCGGCCGACAGGTACGCCTGCGCGAGGATGTCGATGCTGCCGCCCGTGTAGTAGATCCGGTAGCTGCCGTTGCCGAGCGCCTGGGCGCCGCCGGACACGAGGCCGCCGATGACCCAGGTGTACTCGTAGTCGGCGGTGCTCCAGGACAGCGGCGCGCTGATGTTGTCGACGTAGCCGACACCCGCCAGCACGTCGCCGACGTTGCTCGGCGGGAAGCCGACCACGCCGGGATCGTTGTCCGACTCGAAGAGATAGCCGATGGTGTCCATGACGTCGCTCTGGGCCCAAGCCGACCCGGCGACGCATGCCAACAACAGCACCCCTGTCACCCACAATTTCTTCATGGTGTCCCCCCGATCCGTCTGTGGCTGCGACGACGCGGCCTCGATGATGCGGACGATCCTATCGGATTCAGCTCGTTCGATGCTTGCGACGGTCTCCGTTCGACGGGAACGGCGCCGGGCACCGGGGCGGGTCGAGCAACTCGTGTCGGGATTCCTGTAAACCTCGACCCCCACACTTTACAACCCCGATCTCGTGTTGCGCAATGACAGAATAGGAAAAAATACGGCCTCCAGGCACATCGCCGGGCTCTATTAATCAAAAATACGGAGGCTCCATCAAGGAGCCTCCGTGAATCCGGACCGGGATCGTGTTCCATCAATTCCCGGTGGACGCGCAGCCTAGAGGTCCTGGGGCCGGACCGTCTTGCGGCCGTTGGCGATCGCGCGCTGTTCGGCCTTCTTGATCAGCTCGTTGACCTTGGCGTCGAGGGCGTCGTAGAACTCGCCGGAAACGTTGCACTGCGTGACGGCTTCCTTCGTCTTGCTCTTGCTGATGATCATGGCGGCCTCGATTCTCCTGAAGGGTGAAACCTCGGGCGACGACGTCGCCCGGCGAAGGGATCGCATCGGGCAAGGCGGGATCTTGGCGAATCCGACCGGCGGTGTCAACGGGATTCGCAGCGGCACACAATGCCCTCGACACCCGCGGGCGTCAAGGCTAAGTTTCGCCGGCCGCTCCCCGCGAACCGACCCCGCAGGAGGAACCATGACCAAGGACGACCGCACCGCCGCGCGCCTCGACGCCTACCTGCTCGCCCATCGCGACCGCCACGTGGCCCAGCTCTGCGACTGGCTGCGCATCCCCAGCGTCAGTTCCCAGTCCGACCACGACGGGGACACCCGCCGCGCGGCGGCCTTCATCGCCGACGAGCTGCGCGGCCTCGGCCTGGTGGTCGAGGTGATCCCCACCGAGGGCCATCCGCTGGTCTACGCCGAGACCGAGCAGCGCGCCGACCGGCGCACGCTGCTCTTCTACGGCCACTACGACGTGCAGCCGACCGACCCCCTCGACCAGTGGCTCTCCCCCCCCTTCGAGCCCGCGATCCGTGACGGCGTCATCTACGCGCGCGGTTCCAGCGACGACAAGGGACAGCTCTACACCCACGTCAAGGCGCTGGAGGCCTGGCTCGCCACGGGCGAACCGCTGCCGGTGAACGTGAAGTTCATCATCGAGGGCGAGGAGGAGTGCGGCGGCCCGGCCGTCTACCGCTACGTCGAGCAGCACCCGGACCGCCTGGCTTGCGACGCCGTGGTGATCAGCGACACGAGCCTCTACGACGAGAAGACCCCGGCGATCTGCTACAGCCTGCGCGGGCTGAGCTTCATGCAGGTCGACGTCGCCGGTCCCCGCGCGGACCTGCACTCCGGCAGCTTCGGCGGCGTGGTGCAGAACCCGGGCAACGCCCTGGCCGCGATCGTCGCCGGCCTGAAGGACGCCGACGGCCGCGTGCTGATCCCCGGCTTCTACGACGCCGTGCGGGAGCTGGACGCCGAGGAGCGCCGCGCCTTCGCCTCGCTGGGCTTCACCGACGAGGTCCTGCTGCGCGACACCGGCTCCCCCTCGCCGTACGGCGAGCGCGGCTACTCCACGCTCGAGCGGATGTGGGCGCGCCCGACCTGCGACGTCAACGGCATGTGGAGCGGCTACCAGGGCGAGGGCGCCAAGACCATCATCCCGGCGCAGGCCGGCGCGAAGGTCAGCATGCGGCTGGTGCCCGACCAGGATCCCGCGGAGATCGCCCGCCTGTTCGAGCGCCACGTCATGGCGAACGCGCCCGCGGGCGTCGGCGTGAAGGTGACCTACCTGCACGGGGCGTCGCCGGTGATGGTGCCGCGCGCTTCGTCGATGATGAGCGCGGGCGTCCGCGCCATGACCCGCGGCTTCGGCCGCGAGCCGGTGTTCATCCGCGAGGGTGGTTCGATCCCGATCGTCGGGACCTTCCAGTCGTGCTTGAAGTCGCCCGTGCTGCTGCTGGGCTACGGGCTGCCGAACGACAACATCCATTCGCCCAACGAGAAGTTCCACCTCGAGAACTTCTTCAACGGCATCGCCACCACCGCGGCCCTGTTCGGCGAAGCCGCTGGGGCCTGATCCCGCCCACGACGACGGGGCACCCCCGTGGGGGCGCCCCGTTTGACAGTTCCCCGCCCAGCGTGTAGCTTTTGCGCCCCGGACGTCCCCTTCGTCTAGTGGTTAGGACACCGCCCTTTCACGGCGGCAGCACGGGTTCGAGCCCCGTAGGGGACGCCAAACTCCCTCAGGCGTTCGCGACCAGGATCCCGCCGAGCACCACCAACGCCGCCCCGGCGAGCAGCTTCGCCAGCTGGACGTCCCGCCATTCGGCGTAGACGACCAGCGCCAGCGCCACGACCACCAGCGTGTTCATGTTGTAGAGCGGCGCCAGCTTCGACAGGGGCGCGCCGAAGCGGGTCAGGGCGATCAGGACCAGGGCCATGCCCAGCCCCCAGCTGGCGCCAACGCCTCCGGCCAGCAGGCCGGCGCGCCAGCTCGAGGCGTTGTCGACACGCGCGAACACGAACGCGATCCCGACCAGGACCACGCCCGCGCCGGTGCAGAGCAGGTAGGGGCCGACGCCGGCGCCGGCGCGGCCGGCCGCCTTCTGCAGGATCCCCGTCGCGCCGAACAGCAGGGCCGGCAGCACCCCGCCGACCAGCAGTCCCTTCCACGATGGCGGCACGTCGTCCCCTTCCGCGCCCGGCGCGACGAGGGCCGCCTCCCGGCCGGGGAGACGGCCCCGCGCGCGGAGCGTTCGCGATCAGCGGTACATGCTCTTGACGGCGCCCCAGGCCGCGTCGTCGTTGGCGACGGCCTGGCAGTTACTCGTGTGCAGGCCCAGGAAACCGAACGCGTCGACCGCGTTGCAGACCCACGAGGCGGCCGGGACGAAGGCGTCGTTGGGCACGGTGTCGCCGCAGCAGACGTCGACGCCGCGCACCAGGGTGTGGTCGAGCGTCGTGCAGGGGTTGACGCCCCAGGCCGTGCCGGGATCGAGACCCACCTGGCCGATGACGTCGACGATCGAGCCGCCGAGCTTCAGGACGACCGCGTCGTCGCCGTTGAAGTTCACGACACTGCCGTTGTACAGCACGTCGGACTGGCCGGTGATCGCCGCGTTGGCCATCGAGTGGCCGATGACGAACACGTCGCCGTTGTGCAGGACCCCGCTGAAGGAGACGGTGGCCGACGGCGTCGAGGCGCCGTTGGCATAGAGCTCGACCGAGACCCGCGACAGGTCGACGTCCGCCTCGGTGGCGTTGTAGATCTCCAGCGCCTTGTTGTAGCCGGTGCCCTCGATGTACTCGGAGAAGTAGAGGCAAGTGGACTGCGCGGCGGCCGCGCCGGCGAGACCGAGCAGCAGGGAGGCGGTCAGGATGTACTTGAGCGAGCGCATGTCTTGGTTCCTCCCGGGAACGGATGGTCGGACGGGTTCGGGCCCTGCGGTACCGGTCAGGGCAGGCCGTTCGCGGTCCCTCCTGCGACCAGGCACCGCCTCGACTCTAACAGACGGCGGCCGGACCGGGCCGAAAAAATCGACACGCTGATATCAAAAAAGGACCGCCCCCGTGGGGAGGCGGTCCTTCGTTCATCACCGGACCTGGATCAGCGATAGATCGCCTTGATCGCGCTCCAGCTCTGGTCCTCGCTGGAAACGGCGAGGCAGTCGGGGTTGCGCACCGAGCCGCTGTAGCGCGGCGCCGGCGTGCCGATGGTGAAGTCGGCCAGGTTGTTGTCGGTGTCGATCATGCCGCCGCTGTTGCGGAAAGCGGCCGTGGTGGTCGACAGGGCGCCGATCCGGGTGCCCTCGGCGCAGTTGGCCGTCGTGCCGTAGGCCAGCTTGTCCACGAGCGTGCCGGGGAGTTCCAGACCGCAGGCGAGGTTCGTGTTGACGGCGTTGAACAGCGCGACCTTGCCGCCGGTGGCGCTCATCGCGAGCAGGCCGGTGAAGTCGTTGTAGGGAAGCGGGCCGCCGCCGACGGACGGGGTGCCGAAGGCCACCAGGATGTAGGAGCAGGCCGGAATGCTGGTGCCCACGGGGAAGGTGAAGATGTTGCCGGCCGAGCTGCCCCAGCTGCCGGTGCTGGAAGCGTACTCGATCGTCCAGTTGCTGATGTCGACCGTGGCGCCGCTGGCGTTGAAGATCTCGACGTAGTCCTGGTTGAAGGTCGGGCCCGCGGTGCCCGAGCCGCCGCCGCCGTAGGCCTGGCTGATCCGCACGTCGGGAGAAATGGCGAGGGCCGGCACGGCCAGCGCGACGAGAGCGAGCACGAGGAGATTCGTGAGCATCCGGGACATGGGGCGCCTCCTGGGCGTTTGTGGTGAACGGACGGGAAGGTACAGCACCATCACCCCGTCCTCTGATTCCCCGTTGATGGCACTATTGTACCCCAGATCGCGCCTTATGGAAAGTTAAAATTCAATGAACTCGTGCAATATTCATCGTCGCGGGGCGGGTATTCATGAAATCCCATGGGCATCCTGCGCCACCATGGTATCTTGCCCGCCATGAAGAGCGACGACGGGCAACGGACGGGCATCGCCTACGGCATCGCCGCCTACGGGTGGTGGGGCTTCGTGCCCCTCTATTTCAAGGCCGTGGCGGGCATCGCGCCCGTGGAGGTCCTGACCCACCGGGTGCTCTGGTCGCTGCTGCTGCTGACGGGGCTGTTGGCGCTGCGCGGCCGCCTCCCGTTGCTCGGGAAGCTGTTGCGTGACCGCCGGACGCTCGCGGTGCTGGGGCTCACCACCCTGCTGATCGCCGCCAACTGGCTGGTGTTCATCTGGGCGGTCGCCAACGGCCAGGTCCTGCAGGCCAGTTTCGGCTACTTCATCACCCCCCTGCTCAACATTTTACTGGGGGTCGTCGTCCTTCGGGAGCGCCTGCGTCGCGCCCAAGTCGTGGCGGTAGCGGTGGCGGGGCTCGGGGTGCTGTGGCTGTCGATCCGACTGGGCGGGCTGCCCCTGGTATCCCTGGCCCTGGCCGGCAGCTTCAGCCTCTACGGACTGTTGCGCAAACTGATCCGACCCGACGGGACCCTGGGCCTGGCCGCCGAGACGCTGCTGCTGGCTCCGGCGGCCCTGGCCTGGCTCCTGGTGCGCGAACAGGGCGCCGGCACGGCCTTCCTCCACGCCGGGGCCGGCACCGCCTGGCTGCTGGCCGCCGGGGGCATCGTGACCGCCCTGCCCCTGATCTGGTTCGCCGAAGCGGCGCGCCGCCTGCCCTACGCCACCGTCGGCTTCCTGCAATTCCTCTCCCCGACCCTGCAATTCCTGCTGGCCGTCGTCCTGTTTCACGAAACCTTCACCTCGTCCCACGCCGTCGCTTTCGGGCTGATCTGGGCCGCCCTGGGCCTGTATTCCTGGGATACCCTCCGCCACGCCGCGCCCCGTCCGACCCCTATCGTCAACAATCGTTGACTAATTTCTGGAACTCCTTGTTCTTCGGTATGATTATAGCAGGGCCCCTGGCACCCACACACCCGGAGGTCGACATGCGACGCTTGTTCCTCGTGCCCTGCCTCGCCCTGACCCTGCTGGCCGCGACCGACGCCGGCGCCACCAGCGGCCGCAAGAACGCCTGGCTGAACGCCAACCCGACCGCCTGCACGACGCTGCGCAGCGCCGCCAGCGCCTGCACCCTCTGCCACACCGATGGTTCGAATCCTGACATCGACAACCTGAACGGGTACGGCGCCGACTACACCACCAACTGGGTGAACTACGGCGCGATGGATTCCGACAACGACACCGTGAGCAACGCCCAAGAGATCCTCGACTGCACCGATCCAAGCGATCCCGCGTCCCTCGTCCCGAACGAGACCGGCAGTTGGGGCGCCATCAAAACCCTCTACCGGTGAACCGACCGGGGGAGGGCCAACGCCCTCCCCCGCCCACCCCCGCTCATGCCTCGCCGTCGTCCGGGTCCAGGGCGCCGCTCCTTTGGGAGTTGGCCGCGGCGGGTTCGTCTGTGCTATAGTTTCCGGGTCCCCCTCGCGGCCCCCGCCGCCGACCGACCCGCAAACCACCAGGAAGACCAGCATGACCGACGACCTCCAGCACGACGACGCCCCCGAGAACGGCGACGAATTCGCCCGTCTGCTCGCCGAGAGCGAGCAGCGGACCCACGACCAGACCCCCGAACCGAAGACCGGCGACCAGGTCACGGGCAAGCTCGTCCAGATCGGCGACGAGGAATGCTTCGTCGATTACGGCGGACGCAGCGAACTGCCCATCGGCACCGTCGACCTGCAGGACGCCGAGGGCAACCTGCGCTTCGCCGTGGGCGACGACATCACGGCCTACGTGGTGGGCAAGGGCGCCGAGCAGCGCCTCGCGCTGAAGCAGAAGGCCCAGGGCAAGGACACGCGCTTCCTCGAGGACGCGCTGCAGAGCGGCGTGCCGCTGACCGGAGCGGTGAAGGAGACCAACAAGGGCGGCTTCGTGGTCGACCTCGGCGGCCACCGCGCCTTCTGCCCCATCTCCCAGATCGACGACCAGTTCGTCAACGACCCCCCGTCGTGGGTGGGGCGCAGCCTGGAGTTCCGCGTCATCGAGTTCACCGACGGAGGCCGCCGGCTGGTGGTCTCGCGGCGGGTCCTGATGCAGGAGGAGAAGGCGCGCCGCGGCAAGGAGACGCGCAAGTCCCTCGCCGTCGGCGACGTGCGCGACGGCAAGGTCGTCCGGCTGATGCCCTACGGCGCCTTCATCGACATCGGCGGCGTCGAGGGGCTGGTCCACGTTTCGGAGATCAGCCATCACCGCATCGCGGATCCCACCGAGGCCCTCCAGGAGGGCCAGGCGGTCACCGTCAAGGTCACCGCCCTGCAGAACCTGGGCGAGGGCAAGACCGAGCGGGTCAGCCTGTCCATCAAGGCGCTCGACGGCGATCCCTGGCAGGACGTCCAGGACAAGCTGAAGCTGGGCGAGTGGGTCACCGGCGTGGTGACCGGCATGGCGGACTTCGGCGCCTTCGTGGAGCTGCTGCCTGGAGTCCGCGGCCTGGTGCACGTGTCGGCGCTCTCGCAGGAGAGGGTGCAGCACCCGAGCGACGTCGTGCGCGAGGGGCAGGAAGTTCAGGTGCGCATCGTGGAGGTCGACGTGCAGCGCAAGCGGATCTCGCTGTCGCTGGTCGGATGAACGGTCGGATGAACGGTCGGATAAACGTCCCGCCGCGCGATCGGACACAGAGCGGGCACGGAGCGGGGACGGCCTAGGCCGTCCCCTTTTCCTTGCGCAGGGCCAGCACCGCCGCGGCCAGCCGGTCGACCGCCGCGTCGACCTCCTCGTCTGTCGTTCCGCGGCCCAGGCTCAGGCGCAGGCAGCAACCGGCCTGTTCGGCGCTCAACCCCAGGGCGAGCAGCGCCGCCGAGGGCCGGCCGTCGCCGCTGGTGCAGGCGGCGCCCGCCGACAGGGCGAGCGTCGGCACGGCGCGCATCAGCTCACCCGCGACCACGCCGGGGAACCGCAGGTTCAGGCAGCCGGGCAGCCGCGCGCGCGCATCGCCGTTCAGGACGAGGTCGCCGATCCGGTCGGCCAGGCGCGCGTACAGGCGGGCGCCCTGCTCGCGCAACCGCGCGGCGTCCCGCTCGCGCCGCGCGAGAGCCAGG
>JAURXS010000202.1 GCA_030654305.1 bacterium
GACTCAATTCCGCAAGCTTGGCGGGTTCACCGGTGGGCGGTCCGTGCTAGGATGTGGGTATCGATTTCGCCCATTCATCGAAAATGCGGAGGCGGGTTTCCATGCGACGTTCCCTGGATCTCCTGCTGGTCCTGGCGTTCCTATGCGCGCTGGCCGGGGGCTGCTTCGATGCGGAGGACTCCCCCATCGAGCCCGATCTCGCGGTCTCGGCGTTTCCGTTCCCGGACACCGCCGAGCAGCTGATGGCGAACTTCCGGGACGCCTACGACGGCATGGACAGCGTCGAGTATGCGTTCACGCTGCATGAGGATTTCGAGTTCGTGTTCTCGCCGGAGTGTCTGATCGGGCCGACCGACGACACCTACTCGCGCGAGGAAGATCTGCTGCACACGACGCGGCTGCTGGACGGGGAGCCGGGGTACGACACGGCCCACCAGCGGGTCCTGCCGGCCGTGCGCGACATCGCGTTTCTGCAGTTCGATAATTTGACCGGGTGGAGCGAAGTGTCGATGGATGAACCGGGGTATCCGGGGGGGCTGAAGGCGTTGTACGCAGTGACTGCCGTCATGACGCTGGATACTGTGGACGACAACACGTATGGGATCGACTCGCTGCAGTTGTTCTTCGTCAAGCGGGGGCTGGTGACACTGCCCGATGGGGGGACGCGGCAGCGGTACTACCTGATCGGGCAGCAGGATCTCGCAGCCGAATAGAGGGGACCTGGTCCGGGCGCGATCAGCGTCGGGTTCACGGAATTCGGCTGGCTTGTCGGTGACTTTCACGGGATGATCAATGATCGGTTCTATCCCTGATGTCAGGGATGAGCGGGAGGATTCGTCAAACAAGAAATCCTCATGAAGCCGGATTATGTTCAATCTATAAACTGCTTCACGAATCCGAATTTCTTTAGACCAACATGAATCGTTGGATCAACGTTGGCACAGCTCGTACCACAAAAAGCAGGAGAGCGACCCACTTTCGTAAGTCGCTCTCCTCTTTACAGATGCTGGAGCGGGAAACGGGACTCGAACCCGCGACATCTACCTTGGCAAGGTAGTGCTCTACCAACTGAGCTATTCCCGCGAAGTGCCGCTCAATATGACGGCGATCCCCCCGGATGTCAAACCGATTTTTCGCGCCCCAGGACCCGCCGGTACAGGGCCAGCGTGTCCACCGCGGCGTTCTCCCAGGAGTACGTCGCCAGCACCCGCAGCCGCGACGCCTCCCCATGGCGCTCCCGGGCCGCGGGGTCCGCCAGCAGCCCCGCCATCGCCGCCCCCAGCGCCCCCGCATCCCCGCTCGCGAACGCCGGTGCGCACCCCCCGGACACCTCCAGGTTGGGCGCGATGTCGCTCACCAGGCAGCATCGCCCGTAGCTCATCCCCTCCAGCAGGGCGATCGACAGCCCCTCGAGCGTCGACGGCAGCACCACCAGCGCCGCGTGGCTGTACAGTTCCTCCAGCAGCCGCCCGTGGACGTACCCCGGGAACAGGACCTCCGGCGACGCGGCCGCCCGCAGGCCCGCCGCGTAGTCGTCGGTGAACCCCGAGCCCCCCGCCATGACCAGCCGGTGCCGGGCCCGCAGTTCGGCGGGCAGCTTGCCGTAGGCCTCCAGCAACAGGTGGCACCCCTTCTCGGGCACGAAACGCCCCACGAACAGCACGAACCCGTCCGCCAGCCCGATCCGGTCCAACTCCTGCCGTGGGCGCCGCACCGGCTCCCCGATCCCGTTGGGGATGCAGACCGCCTGCACGCCGTGCTTCGCCGCGTAGTGCTGCCGCAGCGCCTGCGAAACCACGATCAGCCCGTCCGGGAAGCGGGCCGAGGCCCCCTCCCCGCCCCGCAGCACCGCGGCGGCCACCGGCCCCCACTTGTCCCGCTGCCAATCCAGGCCGTGGACGGTGACGACCGTGCGGCCGCGCCCCAGCCAGCGCGGCACGCCCGACAGGAGCGCGGGGCCGAGGGCGTGGTAGTGGACGATGTCGTAGCCGTGGCGCACCGCGTCCGCGGTGGCGGCCAGCGTGTGGGTGATGGCGTCCAAGTGCTTGGTCGGCACGCTGGGCAGGCGGCGCACCGTGACCCCGGGCATGGCGGTGGGGCCGTCGGCGTCGCTGTAGTGGGGGCGGCTGTAGATGGTGATTTCGACGCCGCGCGGAGCCAGCCTGGCGGCCAGCTCCGCGACGTGCTTCTCGATCCCGCCGTGGACGGGGGGATAACCCTTCTGGCCGATCATCGCCACGCGGATGGGCGCTTCGCTCACGGCTCTCCCCCGCGCGGCCGGGGCCTACGCGTTCTGGAAGGTCAGGTCCTGCGGCGCCCCGTGCTCGCGGATGGAGAGGCAGGCCTTCTCCAGCACCTCGACCACCTGCAGGCCCAGGTCGCCGTCGCTGACCGGGGTCGCGCGGCCCAGCACGCAGTCCACGAAGTGCGACGTCTCGACCTTCAGCGGCTCGGCCTGGTCGATCTTCGGGATCAGGATGTCCCCGTGCCGGTACGCCAGGTGGAACTCGTCGAACCCGTCGTAGTGCGGCATCACGTCGACGCCCTTGTCGTAGATGCGGATCTTGTCCGTCATCGCGACGTCATCATAGACCACCATCTTGCGGCTGCCAACGAAGGTCGCTTCGCGCACCTTGTTCGGGTCCAGCCAGCTGACGTGCAGGTGGGCGACCCGGCCGCCGGGGTACCACAGCGAGACGAAGGCCACGTCCTCGAGCTGCTTGTCCGTCTGGACGTAGCAGTGGCCGGTGGCGCTGACCCGCTCCGGGACGGCGTCGAACAGGTAGTTGAGCATCGCGACGTCGTGGGGCACTAGGTCCCAGACGACGTTGGCGTCCTTCTGGAAGATGCCCAGGTTCAGGCGGCGTATTTTGACGTAGTAGATGTCGCCCAGCTCGCCGGACTCGATGAGCTGCTTGATCAGGCGCACCGCCGGCACGAACAGGAAGGTGTGGCCGACCATGATCTGCAGGTTGCGGGCCTTGGCGATGGCGCAGAGCTGGCGGCACTCGTCGGCGCTGGCGGCCATCGGCTTCTCGATGAACAGGTGCTTCCCGCTCTCGAGCACGGCCTTGCCCAGGGGGAAGTGGGTGCTGACCGGGGTGGCCACCACCACGGCGCCCACGGAGGGGTCGCCGAGGATCCGGCCGATGTCGTCGCTGACGTCGGCGGCCGGGTAGAGCGAGGCCATGTGGGCGCGACGCTTCGCGTCGAGGTCGCAGATGTGCGACAGCTCGACATCCGGATGGTTGTGGAAGTTCCGGATGAGGTTGGGGCCCCAGTAGCCGCAGCCAATGGCTGCCATCTTCAGCATGACCAGCTCCTTTGGTGTCGTCGTCTCCAGTCCGGGCGATCTGACATGGGAAGGCCGGCCGGTGCTGGTGCACGAGCCGGCCCAGGGGATGCATCGTTCGGCGGCGGCGGAACTTTAGCCGGATTCCGCCGGGTCAGTAGCCGCCGGTGCCCCGCAGGACCACCGGCACAGTCTTGAACATGATGCGCAGGTCCTGCCCCAGAGACCAGGAATTGATGTAGTGGATGTCCAGGCGGACCATCTCTTCGAAGGGGACGTTGCTGCGCCCGCTCACCTGCCACAGGCCGGTCAGGCCCGGGGTGATGCGCAGCCGCTCGTGGTGCCAGGGCTGGTAGTGGTCCAGCTCGTAGGCGATCGGCGGCCGCGGCCCGACCAGCGACATCTCCCCGCGCAGGATGTTGAACAGCTGCGGCAGCTCGTCCAGCGAGGTCCGGCGCAGCCAGCGGCCGATCCCGGTCACGCGCGGGTCCTCGGTCAGCTTGTAGACCTTGTCGTTCGCGGAATGTTGAGAGCCGCCGTTGATGAACATCGCCGCGAACTGCCGGTGGATGGCGTCGTCGCTCTTGTGGACCATGGTGCGGAATTTGTAGAACGGGAAGGGCTGGCTGTTCTTGCCGATCCGCTCCTGGACGAAGAAGACGGGACCGGGGCTCGAGCGCTTCACCAGGAAGGCGAGCACCAGCAATAGAGGCGAAAGCAGCAGGACGGCCCCGCCGGCCAGGATGATGTCGAGCGTGCGCTTGGCCGTACCACCCCAGCCGTTCAGGCGGGAGGTGTCCGCGACGAGGTACAGGGTCGGTGCGGCAGGGAGGACATCCTCGACCACAGCCGAATAAGCCACCGCGTCTTCCTTCATGGTGTTCTCTCCCCATGCAGGGCAAGCAAGGTGCGAATCTCGGAAACGCGTTAGCTTCGGGCCATGGATCTCCTTTCCGCCCCCCCGGAGCGCCCTACAACACGCGACCAATTCCCGAAAAACTCCACGAACCTGCAAGCATTATAGCAGAAGGTCGCAGACCCTGTCCACCATCTCTTTTGACATTTCCGCATACATCGGCAGGGAGACGATGTGCTCGCAGAGGTCCTCGGATACCGGGAAGGAGGCGTCCACGGGCACGAAACCGGCCAGGGCGGGCTGGCGGTGGCAGGGAACCGGGTAGTGGCGCCCGCAGGAGACGCCCTGCTCGCGCAGGCGGGCGATCAGGCCCTCGGGGTCCGGGCTCTGGATCGGGAAGATGTGGTGGACCGGGGTCGTCCCGGGTAGCGGCTCGGGCATCCGGTAGTGGCCCTCGAGACGGCCGCGGTACCAGCCGGCGACCTCCCGGCGACGGGCGTTCCAGCCCTCGAGGTGGGGCAGCTTGGTGTCCAGGATGACGGCCTGCAGGGTGTCGAGGCGGCCGGTGTACCCCACCGAGTCGTGCAGGTTCTTGGTGCCCTGGCCGTGGTGGCGCAGGCTGCGCAGGACGGCGTCGATGCGCCCGTCCGCGGTGACCGTGGCGCCGCCGTCCCCGAACCCGCCCAGGTTCTTGCCGGGGTAGAAGCTGAAGCCCGAGGCGATCCCCATGGTGCCGGCGCGCTTGCCCTTGTACAGGGCGCCGTGGGCCTGGCAGGCGTCCTCGATGACGGGCAGGTCGCCGGCCACGGCCCGGATCTCGTCCATCGGCGCCAGGTGCCCGAAGAGGTGCACCGGCATGATGGCCTTGGTGCGCCGCGTGATCGCGCGCTCGAGCTTCTCGGGGTCCATCATCCAGGTCACGGGGTCGACGTCCACGAAGACCGGCGTCGCGCCGGTGTAGACGATCGCCTCGATGGTGGCGATGAAGGTGTTCGGGACGGTGATGACCTCGTCCCCTGCGCCGATGCCCAAGGCCCGCAGGACCAGGTGCAGGGCCTGGGTGCCGGAGTCCACGCCGATGGCGTGCGGCGCGCCGCAGAAGGCGGCGAAGTGCTTTTCGAAGCGTTCGAGACGGTCCCCGAGGATGAATG
>JAURXS010000203.1 GCA_030654305.1 bacterium
CTCGAGACCGCGCGGGATTCCGACACGAAGGCGGTCACGGACATCGAGAGCGCCGGCGCCACCTGCCAGCTGCCCGTCACCCTGCCGGCCACGGTGGCGTAGGTGTCCGTGAAATCCGCCTCGTAGACGGCCGCAGACACCAGCCCCACGACCAGGGAGTCGGCCGTCGCCGCTTCCAGCGAGCCCGGCAGGTAGAACCGGGCGTTGGAGTTCGAACCGGAAAACGACATGACGTAGGAGCCGGGCTCGACGGCCTGGATTTCGAACTCCGCCCACCCGTCCTCCACGAGATCCCTGTCCCAGCCGTCGTAGCTGGTATCGTTCTCGAGGTCCAGGTAGCAAGAACGAGTCTCCCATTCCGGAGGCACCCGGACCCGGACCCGCACCAGCCCCCGCCGCAGTTCGTGATACAGGACGGAGGGTTCGATCTGCACGGTGTCGGCTCGGCTGTCGCCCGTAGAGCCCAGTTCGGAGTATCTGGTGTCCAGGGTGTAGCGGCCGGTCGGCAGTTCCAACCGGTACCAGCCCGTGGAGTCCGACTGCGTCTCGGCGTGGATCCGGTCGTCGTAGCCGTCGTGGGTGCCGCTCGCGATCCTATCGGCGGCGATCGTCATGACCTGGCCCTGCCCCGCGACGAGCACGTAGCCCTCGACGGCGCCGACCTCGAACAGGGCGACGTCGGGCTCGGGCTCCCCCGTGCAGGAGACGAGCGGCAGCAGCGCCAGCAGCAGGAGTGCGGACTTCTGGTTCAGTTTCGGCATGGATAAGGACTTCCGATGACGACGGGTCGGTCTAGTTGATGTAGCCCAGCGAACGCAACTGCTTGCGGATCTCCTCGCCCACCGCGGGGTCGAGCCCCGCTTCGGCGCCCTCGACGGGGCGCAGTTCCATGTAGGAAGGCACGCGGTGCTTCTCCAGCTGCTTGACGTGGCGGCGGCCCGCGTCGGTCAGTCCCTGCACCAGGATCGCGCCCGGCATGTCCTTGGCGGGCGGCAGGCCCAGCAGCGAGAGGAAGGTGGGGCAGACGTCGAGCAGTTCGATGCGGTCGACGACCGCGCCGGCCTCGTACAGGGGACTGCGCACCAGGAAGATGCCCCACTCGCTGTGCTCGACCGTCCCGCGGCCGTTCTGCCGGGGGCCGAAGAAGCCGTGGTCCGACAGGATCACGGTCTGGCGGTCGGGGGGGAACCACGACAGCACCTCGCCCACCGCCTCGTCGACCCAGTCGTAGTAGAGGGGCAGGATCTCCCGGAACGCCGCCAGCTCGGCCGGGTCGTTGCGCGGCGACGCCGGGTCGTCCTTCAGGTAATGGTGGAACGAGTGGCTCATCATGTCCGGGCCGCGCAGGTAGAAGAAGAAGAGGTTGAAGTCCGCGACGTCCTTCAGCAGGCGAGCGACGTTCAGGTAGCCCAGGTCGGCGGCCCAGAACTCCCGCAGGTTCCGCAGCTGGCGCGGGTAGGCGGCCTCGAGCGCCGCGACGTCGGCGCCGGGAGGCAGGAACCGCGCCAGGTCCCGCGCCCGCAGCGAGTCGGGGTCGACGCGGCAGGCGACGACGCGCGCGCTCAGCGAATCGGGGAAGACCAGCTTGGCCAGGGGCACGCTGCGCTCGCGGCCGTACGGCAGGTAGTCGCTGACCATGACGCCGTCGATGGGCCGGGCCGGGTACGTGGTCCACATGCCGCTGACGGCCGTGCTCTGGCCCGCGGCGCCGATCATGTCCCAGATCGCCGGGGCGTTCCAGGCGCTCCCGGTGGGCGCCTTGCGGTCGGACTCCCCCAGGAAGGAGGCGACGCCGTGCACCTCGGGCCCGACGCCGGTGCAGATGCTCGCCCACAGCAGCGGCGACTTCTCCAGCGGGACGAAGGTCTTCATGCGTCCGGAAGCGGACTGCGCGCGGAACGCGGCGAGGCGGGGCAGGCGGCCCTCGGCGATCATGGGGTCGAGCAGGCTCCAGTCGGCGGAGTCGATCCCGATGACCAGCAGCTCGGGCGGTGAGGCGGGCGCGACGCGGCCGCCCCCGTCACGGCCGCAACCGGACGGCAGCGCGCAGGCGTACAGGAGCAAAAGCGTCAGGAACGAGTAGCGCAGGCCTCTCATCTCGGCATCCTTCTCCCGCCGGGTCCTTGGCAACGACCGCAGACGCCATGGTACCCCGCTTCGACGGGCGGGACAACGGGAAACGGCGCGGCCCGGATTGACAGGCCCCGCCAACGGACCTACGCTGCGGGACGGGCGTCCCTCATCCGACCGCGGCAGGCGGCAGGAAGCGCGAGGCAGCATGAAACGCGAGGCAGCATGAAACAGGTGTCGAAGGTGGCGATCCTGGGCTCCGGCGTCATGGGCAGCGCGATCGCGGCCCACTTCGCCAACGCCGGGGTGCCGGCGCTGGTGCTGGACATCGTGCCCCCCGGCCTGCCCGAGGGCGCCGGCCGCCAGGAGCGCAACGCCCTGGTCGACGGAGCGATCGCCGCCATGGCGAAAGCGAAGCCCGCTCCCCTGTTCACGCCGGCGTGCCTGAAGCTGATCGAGACCGGCAACTTCGAAGACGACCTGGTGCGCCTGAAGGAAGCCGACTGGATCGTCGAGGTCGTCAAGGAAGACCTCTGCATCAAGCGGAAGGTGCTCGCCGCCGCCGCCGCCCACCTCAAGCCCGACGCCTGGCTCACCAGCAACACCTCGGGCCTGTCCCTGGCCGCGATGTCCGACGAGCTGCCCGAGGCGGTGCGGCCGCGCTTCCTGGGCACGCACTTCTTCAACCCGCCGCGCTACATGAAGCTGATGGAACTGGTCCCCGGGCCGCTGACCGACCCCGCGACGCTCGCCGAAGTGGCGGCCTTCTGCGAGGTGCGCCTGGGCAAGGGGATCGTCGTGGCGCGGGACACGCCCAACTTCGTGGCCAACCGCATCGGCGTGCACGCGATGATGACCACGTTCCGGGTCATGGAGGAGATGGGGCTGACCGTCGAAGAGGTCGACGCCCTGACCGGCCCCGCGGTGGGCCGCCCCAAGACCGCCACCTTCCAGCTCGCGGACCTGGTCGGGCTGGACACTTTCCTGCACGTCGCCGAGAACGTCCACGCCACGGCCACCGGCGACGAGGCGCGCGAGGTCTTCGCGCCGCCCGCCTTCCTGCGCACGATGGTCGGCAAACGCCTGCTGGGCCGCAAGACCGGCGGCGGGTTCTACCGCATGGTCAAGGGCGAGGGCGAGAAGACGATCCTCACGCTGGACCTCGGCACCTTCGAGTACCGCGAGAAGCGCAAGGCCGCGTTCCCGGAGATCGAGCGGGCCAAGACCATGGACGACCTCGCCGAGCGGCTGCGCTTCCTGGTGCTGGGCCAGGGCCGCGCGGGCTCGGCCCTGTGGGCGATGCTGGCGCCGACCCTCTCCTACTCGGCGATGCGGGTGGGCGAGATCTGCGACGACGCCTCGGCCGTGGACCGGGCCATCCGCTGGGGCTTCAACTGGGACCTCGGCCCCTTCGAGACCTGGGACCGGCTGGGCTTCCGCGCGGTGACCGACCGGCTGCGCGCCGACGGGCACCCGCTGCCGGCCTGGGTCGACGCCCTGTACGAGAGCGGCGCCGAGACCCTGTACCGCGAACGCGACGGCCGCCTGGAGTCGCCCACCGCGGCGCCGGGCGTCTTCGCCCCGGTGCCGGTCCACCCGCGCGCCTTCGACTTCGAGCTGCTGCGTCGCGGGCACCGCGAGATCCGCCGCAACCCCGGCGCCTCGCTGCTGGACCTGGGCGACGGCGTCTTCTGCCTGGAATTCCACGCCAAGATGAACGCCCTGGGCCAGGACCAGATCCAGATGGCGATGACGGCCTGCCGCGAGGCCGAGCAGAACGGCCGCGCCCTGGTCGTGGCCAACCAGGGCGAGCACTTCTCGGCCGGCGCCAACCTGGCGCTGCTGCTGATGGAGGCCGCCGAGGGCAACTGGGACGACATCGACCTGATCGTGCGCGCGTTCCAGGGCATGACCGACCGCCTCGCCTTCTGCGGCGTGCCGGTGGTGACCGCCCCGCACGGGCTGGCCCTGGGAGGCGGCTGCGAGGTGACCCTGGCCGGCGACCTGGTGCGGGCCGCGGCCGAGACCTACATCGGTTTGGTCGAGTTCGGCGCCGGCGTGGTGCCGGCCGGCGGCGGCTGCGTGCGCCTGTACGGGCGCAACCGGGAGCGCTACGCCGACGCGAACGACCTCTACCCCGCCCTGCGCGCCACCTTCGAGACGATCGGCACGGCCAAGGTCGCGACCAGCGCCGAGGAGGCCCGCGAGTTCGGCTACTTCCGCGCCGCGGACACCTGGAGCATGAACCGCGACCTGCAGATCGCCGACGCCAAACAATTGGCGCTCGCGCTGGCCGACCGCGGCTACGCACCGCAGACACCCGACCCGGCGATCCCCGTGATGGGCCGGGCGGGGATCGGGCTCTGCGAGTCGGTGCTCTACAACATGGTCGAGGCGGGCCATGCCTCGGAGCACGACCGCAAGATCGGCGGCTGCCTGGCGCGGATCCTCTGCGGCGGGGACGTGCCCGGGCCGACCGTCGTCTCGCACGCGCACCTGCTGGACCTGGAGCGCGAAGGCTTCCTGAAGCTGTGCGGTGAGCGCAAGACGCTGGAGCGCATGCAGAGCCTGCTGAAGTCCGGCAAGCCGCTGCGCAATTAGAAAGGACCGCCATGAGAGAAGTCGTCGTCGCGCTGGCGCTGAGGACCCCCACCGGCAAGGCGGGCAAGGGCTCGTTCGCCCGGACGCGGCCCGACGATTTGGGCGCCGCGGTCGTCCGCGGGCTGCTGCAGCGCGCCGTGGCCCTGGACCCCGAACGCATCGGCGACGTGATCTTCGGCTGCGCGATGCCCGAGGGCGAGCAGGGCATGAACGTGGGCCGCAACATCGCGCTGTTGGCCGGGCTGCCCGACGTGGTGCCCGGCATGACGGTCAACCGCTTCTGCTCGTCGGGCCTCGAGACGATCAACCTGGGCGCCCTGAAGATCGCCTGCGGCCAGGCCGACCTGGTGATCGCCGGCGGCGTCGAGTCGATGTCGCTGATCCCGATGGGCGGCCTGCGCTACCTGCCCAACCCCGACCTGGTGGCGTCGGCGCCGCAGACCTACCTGAACATGGGCCTGACCGCCGAGCGGCTGGCCGAGCAGGACGGGATCACGCGCGAGGCCCAGGACGCGTTCGCCGTGTCCAGCCACCGCAAGGCGCTGGCGGCGGCGGCGGCCGGCCGCTTCCGCGACGAGATCGTGCCGGTCACCGCGCGCTCGACGCAGCCCGGCCCCGGCGGCAAGCCGATCGTGCGCGAGTCCGTGCTCGAAGTCGACGAGGGACCGCGCTCCGACACCACGCTGGAGGCCCTGGCGAAGCTGAAGCCGGCCTTCAAGGTGGGCGGCACGGTGACCGCCGGCAATTCCAGCCAGACGAGCGACGGCGCCGCGGCGGTCCTGCTGGCCACGCCCGAGATCTGCGAGGGCCTGGGCCTGATTCCTCTGGCAAGATTCGTGTCCTACGCCGTGGCCGGGGTGCCGCCCGAGATCATGGGCATCGGCCCGGTGGCCGCCGTGCCGAAGGCCCTGGCCCAGGCCGAGCTGTCGCTCACCGACATGGACGTGATCGAGCTGAACGAGGCCTTCGCGGCCCAGAGCCTCAGCGTGCTGAAGCGGCTGAAGCTGTCGGCGGACGACGAGCGGGTCAACCCCAACGGCGGCGCCATCGCCCTGGGCCACCCCCTGGGCTGCACCGGCGCCAAGCTGACCGCCACCGCGCTGCACGAGCTGCGCCGCCGCGGCGGCCGCTACGCCCTGGTCACGATGTGCATCGGCACGGGCATGGGCGCCGCGGGCATCTTCGAAGCGATCTAGCACCATCGCCACCGGGCAGGAGGAACCATGAGCCAGCAGACCTATCCCACCGGCGGCGAATTCCTGCTGCGGGCGGCCGCGCCCGCCGAGATCTTCACCCCCGAGGACTTCGACGAGAACCAGCGGATGATCGCGCAGGCGGCCCGCGACTTCATCCAGCAGAAGATCGAACCCCGGCGCGAGCAGATCGAGTACCCGGGCGACACGGCCCTGGGCGCGCCGCTGCTGAAGGAAGCCGGCGCGATGGGACTGCTGGCGGTCGACGTGCCGGAGCGCTTCGGCGGCATGGGCGCCGACAAGGCCACGGTCATGATCATCAGCGAGCTGATCTCGCGCAGCGGCAGCTTCGCGGTGCAGCACGGCGCCCAGGCGGGCATCGGCACGCTGCCGATCGTCTACTTCGGCACCGAGGCGCAGAAGGCGCAGTACCTGCCCCGGCTGGCGACCGGCGAGCTGCTGACCGCCTACGCCCTGACCGAACCCGGCAGCGGCAGCGACGCCCTGGCGGCCCGCACCACCGCGACCCTGAACCCCGCCGGCACGCACTACCTGCTCAACGGGGTCAAGCAGTACATCAGCAACGCCGGCTTCGCCGACCTCTTCATCGTGTTCGCCAAGATCGACGGCGACAAGTTCACCGGGTTCATCGTCGAGAAGGCCTTCGGCGGCGTGGTCATCGGCGCCGAGGAGAAGAAGATGGGCATCAAGGGCAGCAGCACCTGCCAGGTCATCCTGGAGGACTGCCCGGTGCCGGTCGCCAACGTGCTGGGCGAGGTCGGCAAGGGCCACCACATCGCCTTCAACATCCTGAACGTGGGCCGCTTCAAGCTGGGCGCCAGCAGCGTCGGCGGCTGCAAGCTGGCCCTCGAGTGGGCCGTCCCCTACACCTCGCAGCGCGAGCAGTTCGGCGCGCCGATCAACACCTTCGGCCTGATCCGCGCCAAGATCGCCGACGTGACCGCCGCCGCCTTCGCCGCCGAGTCGATGGTCTACCGCACCGCCGGCCTGCTGGACCGCGCCATCGCCAGCCTGGACAAGGGCGCCCCGGACTACGACCTCAAGTCGATCCTGAAGGTCGAGGAGTTCAGCATCGAGTGCTCGATGATCAAGATCTTCGCCACCGAGGCCATGGCCCTGGCCGCCGAGGAGGGCGTGCAGATGCTGGGCGGCTACGGCTACTGCCAGGAGTACGGCCTGGAGCGCCTGTACCGCGACGAGCGCATCAACCGCATTTTCGAGGGCACCAACGAGATCAACCGGCTGCTGGTGCCGGGCCTGCTGCTGCGCAAGGCGCTCAAGGGCGAGCTGCCCCTGCTGCAGGCCGCCCAGAAGATCGCCGAGGAGCTGATGGGCGTGCCGGAGTTCGCCGCCCCCGGCGAGCCCGGCTTCCTGGAGGAGGAGGCCAAGCTGGTCGCCAACCTCAAGAAGACGGCGCTGGCGGCCCTGGGCATCGCCGCCCGCACCTTCGGCGACCGCCTGAAGGACCAGCAGGAGGTGCTGGCCGACTGCGCCGACCTGGTCATCGCGGCCTACGCCTGCGAGAGCGCGCTGCTGCGCACGCAGAAGCAGGCGGCGCGGGCCGGCGCCGACGGCGCCGGCGTCGCCGTCATGGCGGACCTGACGGCGCTGTGCGTCAACGACGCCATGGAGCGCGCCACCGTGCTCGGCCGCCGCGCGCTGGCCAACACGCTGGCCGGCGACGAGCTGCGCACGATGCTGGCGGGGCTGCGGCGGCTGACCAAGCACGATCCCGCGCCCCGCGCTAAGCTGCACGACCGGATCGCGGCGGCGGCGATCGCGGCGGGGGGTTATCCTTTCTGATCCTCCCCTACTGATCTCGAGGGACGCACCCTCATAATGATGGCACCGCGAGCCCCCGCGCTCCGGCCCGGCATATCCTATCCGACTCGCTCATCTTCGGTTACAGACGCGCCGGACTATGGCGCGTTCCTTGTGTTGATCGGAATCGTCCGGCCACGACGACCCGCAGCGGTCTTTGACCATGGATGAGCGCACTGAGTCGACCGGGAATGAGCAGCAGGCAATCGAACCTCGGCGACATCGGTGACATCGTACCTTGGTCGAGGATCGCAGGGCGGGTCGGCGGGCCGGAACCAAGATGCGGGCGACGGCGCCCGTCGCGGATCAATAGCAGACGATATCCAGGATGCCGGTTTTCAGGGCTCGCCACAGGTAGTGATAGAAATTATCGTCAGGTCGCCTGGCGTATTCCACCTTCCCCACCTTCATCTCGCCCCGGTCGTCCGCAACGTTGTTGCTGCGGATCTTGAACACGTTTGCCAGGAACGAGACGACGCTGTTCTTCACGCCTCCCGAATCCCCGGTCTGCTGGTCGAGCCGGGCGATCTCCAGATCCCGGTAGGACGCCGTCACGCGACCTCCGGCCCGGCCGTCCACCACCTCGATCGCGAAGGCGACCGCGTCGACCCGGCAGGACTTGAGCCTGGTGCGCACCGACACGTCCAGGTACGAATTGAGGCAGGTCGCGTCCATCGCGCCGAGCGTGCCCGCATAGCTGAGCGTGAAGTCGGGCTCGGCGACGGGCATCGACATCCGGATCTTCAGGATGCCGGCGCCCATGAGGGCGCCCTGGGCCCTGAGCCGGATGGTGTCGCCGGCTCCGGTGCGGTTGGCGAGACCCGCGACGGACAAGCCGACGTCCCCGAAGGACAGCACGCCGGGCGTGTCGCCGGAGATCACCCGGTCGCGGTAGCTCACGGCGCCGTCGACGACCGTCACGCTGTCGACCTGCAGCGGCTGTGTCAGCGCAGACAGCATCTCGTGCACCATGAGCCGTCGCGAGTGGACGGGGTCCGAAGGCTTGTCGCGGTTGACGTAGGCGTCGAAAACGGGGCGGGAGAAGCGGACCGACCTGGCGCGGTACGATTGGCCGCGCAACATCTCGTCGTACGCCAGGCCGAGCACCCTGAACTCGGGCATGGCCAGCAGATAGCGGGTTTTGCGGAATTCCCGCGCGGCGAAGTAATCCTCGTCGCCGGCCAGTGTCCGCAGCTCGAACGCCTCGGCGAGCAGGAGCGAGTCCCGGGCCGACGCGAGCAACCGCCCGCAGGAGATCCCGTAGCGCGAGCGGCGGAACTCCACCTCGATCCGCGTCGCGTCGAGATCGGCTCCGACCAGGAGGGCCTCGGGAGACAAGGAGCGCCGCAGGAGTCTCGCCCACCGCGCGCCGGTCAGCGAGATCCGTTCGATTTCGAGTTTCGTGTCGGGGGATTCCAGCGTGACGGA
>JAURXS010000204.1 GCA_030654305.1 bacterium
TCTCCCGCCTGTGATCCTGGCGGAGGGCGGGGGATTCGAACCCCCAGGGGATCGCTCCCGGCGGTTTTCAAGACCGCTGCCTTACCAGTTAGGACTAGCCCTCCGGCTGCCGTGTCATCGGAAAGACGCTGTCATCCGCAAGACGCCCGGCGCCGGGGCCCGCCCCGACGGCGGCGCCCTGAGGCGCCGCGGACCAGGACGTTACGTCCTGTCCCCGGGTTTGTCAAGGAACCCTACCGCCAGACGGCCTGGCGTCCCGAGTTCGCGAGGTCCAGGTTCACCTCGGGCCCCCCCGTGCGTCCCGTCAGCCTCAGACCCAGCGCGATGCGGCCGTCGTCGCCCTTCAGCAGGTCGGCGAACGGCGTCATCGAACCGAGTTCGGGCCGGAAACCGGCCGGCAGCTTCACGACCAGGACCAGGTCGAGCGGCCCCGCGAAGTCGAGCCAGCCTCCCCCCCGCCAGTCGGTGTCGGGACCCTCGAGCTTCAGGTCCTGCGTCGCGAGCCGGCCTTCGCGCAGCGCCAGCCGACCGGTCAGGGTGCGGTAGCGGATGTCCTGCAGGTCGCGCCGCTCCCCCAGGTAAGAGGCGACGTCGGTCAGCCATTCCCGCGCGTGCACAACGCCGTCGCGCGCCGCGAGGTCGACGTCGACCTCGAGGCTCGCGACCGCCGCACCGGGGCGGCCGCAGGCGAAGCCGCCCCGGATTTCGGCGTCGGACGTTCCGGACACGTAGCCCACGGCGCCGGGCGCGAGCACCCGCAGCAGGATCGCGAGATCGACCGCCTCGCAGTCCGCCTCGAAGCTGCAGCGCCGCTCGTCGCGGTCCAGGTCGGCCAGGTCGAAGCGGCCCGCCACGCGGCCGTCGCCGATCCCGACCACGACGTCGGTCAACTCGAGGCGGCCGCCCTGCAGCCCGGCCCGCGCGCTCACGCTCCAGGGCGCATCGCTCCCGGCGAAGCTCACGGCCAGGTCCGACACCTCCGCGTTCCCGGTCAAGCCGGGCACGAGATCGCGGAAACGGACCGGCGCCGGCAACGGCCACGCCCAGTCGAAACCGCCCGAGGCTTCCAACTTCCCGCCGTCCAGCCCGGCGACGGGCGTCGGGCCCAGGAAGAGCCGACGGGGCAGCGCGGCGAACAGCGCGCCCGCATCGCATCGCTCCAGGCGCCACTCCCCCCGCAACCGGCCGGGGCCTGGCCAGCCCTCCCATTCCGCGTCGGCCGAGACCGCGGTCCCGGTCCAGTCCGCCTCGTCCACGCGCAACCGCAGGCGTCCGGGCACGGGGAGGATCGTGACCGCGGCGGCCTGGGCGGCCGCGGTCGTGACGCCGTCCCCC
>JAURXS010000205.1 GCA_030654305.1 bacterium
CCAGGACGATGCCCATCTCCGCCAACGGCCGGCCGAGCGGGCCGTTGCGGCCGAGCAGGATCAGCAGGACATAGCCCGTCGCCACCGGCGGCAGGACCAGCGGCAGATGCACCACCGCATCGAGCAGCGAGCGGCCGGGAAACCGCCCCCGCGCCAGCAGCAGGGCGACACCGAACGCCACGGGCAGCGAGACCAGCATCGCCGTCGCCGCCACCTTCAACGACAGGGCGATCGCGTCCAGATCGGCGGGAGTCAGGGCGGTCACCCGCCCGGCGCGGCGAGCAGCACCTCGACCGCCACCCCGGCCTCGGCCAGCGCCTTGATCTCGCGCGGATCGATCGGGCCGGTGACCAGTCGCACGACCTGACGGCCGGCGCGGGCCAGGGCGATCAGATGTTCGGCTCCGGCGTCGCCGAGGGTCAGCCTGCCGGCGTCACGGCGGGCCATGCCGAGGATCGAGGGCTCGACCCCGTCGGGCACGACCAGGCAGTCGGCCTCGGACAGCACCCGCGCGGCGCGCAGGGTCAGCAGGTCCGACGGCCCCTTGCCGGCGACGAAGCGAACCAGGCCCGTCGGCTTGACACCCCGGGCGAGAGCTTCCTTCAGCAGGACCGAGGCGCGCTCCATGTCGCCGTCCATGGCCGCCTGGGCGGTGGGACTGGCAAGGATCTCGCGCAGGAAGGTCCGGCGAACGGCCGCGTCGGGCATGGCCTCGCGGACCTCGGCCTGATGCTGGCGCAACAGGGCGGCGACCCGGCCGGAGCCTTCGGGAATGCGGGTCTCGATGGCGTTGCGCAGCAGGGCCGCCAGCATGGGGGCCCCGCCGCCGGTGCCGATGGCCGCCACCACCTCGCCCCGGTCGATCAGGGCCGGGGTGAAGAAGTCCGACAGGTCGGGCCGGTCGACGACATTGACCAGCGCCCGCGCCGCCCGCGCCGCGCCGGCGGCCGCCTGCACGAACAACTCGTCGCCGGCGATGAGGGCCAGGATCGCGCCGGAATAGGCGCCCGCGAGGAAGGCCGAGGGCCCGTCCAGCCGCACGATGTGCGCGGGCGAGCCGTCGAACAGCCGCGCCTTGGCGTCGGCGGCCTCGCCGGAACCGGCGAT
>JAURXS010000206.1 GCA_030654305.1 bacterium
TGATGACCCGCTTCCGGCAGGAGCGCCACTCCCTGCTGCTCGGCACCAGCACGTTCTGGGAGGGGGTCGACCTGCCCGGGTCCGACCTCGAGATCCTGGTGGTGACGAAGCTGCCGTTCGCGGTGCCGACCGATCCCTGGGTCGAGGCCAAGTGCGAGCGCATCGCGGCCAACGGCGACAACGCCTTCATCGATTTCGTGGTCCGCGACGCCGTCCTGCGGTTGCGGCAGGGCGTCGGCCGGCTGATCCGCTCGCGTCGGGACCGGGGCGTGGTGGTGCTGCTCGACAGCCGCTTGCACGGCAAGCCCTACGGCATGACCTTCCTGCAGGCGCTGCCGTCGCCGGTCACCTACTGCGCCGACGCGGACGAGATCGTCCGCCAGACGGGCGCCTTCTTCGACGCCGAGCGTCCCGTCCCCGCGGACGACGGGGCGGGCTTCGCCGCACGGGAGTGATGATGACCTCGATCGACCGTGTCATCTGCGGCAACGACGCCGCCCTGGCCGCGGGGCCGGACCTGCTGGTGCGGAACATCGGCCAGCTGTGCACGCTGGACGCGCCGGACACTCCGGACACTCCGGACGATGCGTGCGCCGGTCCGCGGCGCGGCGCCGCTCTCGACGATCCCGGCCTGGTTGGCGAGGCGGCGCTGGCGGTGGCCGGCGGGCGCGTGCTGGCCTACGGTCCGCAGGCGGAGTTGCTGGCCCGCTGCGGCGCGCCCCACGCCGTCCACGACGCCGGCGGCCGCTGCGTCGTGCCCGGCTGGGTCGACCCCCACACCCACGCCGTGTTCGGGCGGACCCGGCAGGACGAGTACGAGCGCCGCCTGCGCGGCGAGACCTACCTGCAGATCGCCGCGGCCGGCGGCGGGATCCAGTCCTCGGTGCGGGACCTGCGCGGCCGCGGCGACGACGACCTGCAGGAATTGACGGTCGCTCGTCTTCGTGAAATACTCGAATATGGAACCACAACCATAGAAATAAAAAGCGGTTACGGATTATCTTACTACGACGAAGCGCGCATGCTCCGCATCGCCGGTGACGCGGCCGCCACGGTCGGCCTGCGGGTGGTCCGCACCTGCCTCGCCGCCCACGAGGTGCCGCCGGAGTACCGGGACCGGCGCGACGACTACGTCCGGCTGGTCTGCG
>JAURXS010000207.1 GCA_030654305.1 bacterium
CGCAACGCGGGATCGTCGGGCGACAGGGCGATGGCCTGGTCGATGAGGATCAGCCCCTCGGGATCGCGATTCGACCCGATGCACACCAGGGCGGCCTGGGACCAGACCTGGGCATCACGCGGGAGACGGACTCCCCCCTCGCCGAGCGACAGCGCCAGCGAGACGGCGCGCTCGGGATCGCCGAGGGCGGCGTCGGCCTCCAGTAGGATCCGCAGGCCCTGATCGTCGAGATCGGTGCGCCAGAGCGGCGCCAGCAGGAGTCTGGCCGCCTCGGGCTGGCCGGCGCGCAGACGGGCGAGGGCCAGCTGCTGCCCGCTCTGCGGGGTGGGCGCCAAGGCGTGGAGACGCTCCAGATCCGGCAACGCGGCGACCGGGTCGCCATCGGCCAGCCGGCAGCGCACCCGGGCCCTCAACAGGCGCGGATCGTCCGGGTCGCAGATCCCCGTCGCGATCGCCAGCGTCGCCGTCGCCTCGCGCAGCAGCCCGTAATCGATCAGGACGTGGGCGAGTTCGAGCCGCACGACGCAGTCGGCGGGGGCGAGATCGCAGGCCAGACCGTATTCCGCCAGCGCCCGGCCGCGCCGGTCGAGGGCGACCAGCAGCGTGGCCAGGTTGCGGTGGTTGGCGGCCTCCGTCGGCCCCCAGAGCACGGCCAGTTCCAGGTGGGCCAGCGCCGCGTCATGGCGGCCGAGGCGTTGCAGGGCGAGGCCCGCGCGCTGGTGCAAGCGCCAGCGCAGGTCCTCGTCCAGGCCGTCGTCGGCCAGCTCGGCTTCGGCGCGCCCGGCGACGGCTTCCCAGTCGCCTGCCGTCGCCAGCGAGTCGACGGCCGCCAGGCCGCGCTGGTGGCGCGCGCGGGGCGACTCGCCGCGCAGGGCGCCGGCGTCGACGCCCGCCGCCAGCGCCGCGCAGAGGACCGCCGCGGCCAACGACCGCATCCCGACGTGTCCGATGATCGTCACATGACCTCCCCGTCATCCCTCTGCGGACCAGGGTACGCCGACAGGTCGGCGGGGACAACCGGTGAGCGTGCAGACGTGGGGAGATCGGCGCCAGGGCCGCGGTCGCCCCCCCCGGGACGGCCGCGACCCCAGGCGCTCAGCGCGCGACGGTGACGGTGCCGCGTCCCGCGGTCCGTTGCCAAGTCAGCGCATAGGCGTAGCGTCCGGACGCCGCCGGCCGGCCGGCGTCGTCGTCGCCGTCCCAGGACACCAGCAGGCGGCCGTTGCGGATCTCCCCGCCGCGCACCGTGCGGACGGCCTGGCCGCGCAGGTCGTAGACGGTCAACAGCGCAGTGCCCGCGTCGCCGGATGCGTCGGCGGGCAGGGTCATCGCGACGGTGGTCAGGGGGTTGCAGGGGTTGGGGAACGCGGTGCAGGCGAGCGACGGGGCGACGACCGGGCCGCTGCCCAGCGATTCGCTCAGGAACGCCTGGAGGCCGTCGACCTGGTCGGGGGTGACCAGGGATGCGTTCTCGATGGCGCCGCTGGCGGTCGCCAGCTCGCCGCCGAAGAGGAAGCGGATGTCCTCGGCCAGGATCTCGCGGGCCCGCTGCGCGTGCGGGGCGTCGGGGCCGTGATCGCCGCCGGCGAGGCCGCGCAGCTCGAGGTAGCGGCGCCACTGCTCGGGGCGGCGGTCGAAGCAGGCCCAGGTCAGCACGTGGCCGAGCTCGTGGACCGTCACGTCGGCCACGGTGCTCGCGGCGACGGGCCCGAAGGCCGGCGACAGCACGATGGCGCCACCGCGCGCGAAACTGCCGAGCACCTCGGCCGGGGGGGCGGGCAGCAGGAACACGTCGACGTCGAGGTCGACCTGCAGGTGCTGCAGATCGTCCAGCGCGTCGGCGACGACGTCCTCGGGCAGAGGCTGGAACCCGTCGATGTCGCGACGGGCCAGGCGCGGATCGTCCGGGCCCTGGAGCAGTTCGATCTCGCCGAGGGCCGGGTGGCGCAGCAGCAGCGCGCCGTCCGCGTGGACGATGTAGGCAGCCAGGTCGGCGGGGGTGTGGATGCGGACGCGCAGGCCGCTGGACGCGGTGAAGGTCCGGGCGGCGGCGTCGCCGGCCCAGGCGACGGCGAACAACGCCACCAGGAACATCGCGCCGCGACGGGTCCGAGTCGGGAATCGTGAGTTCGTCCGGTCCATCTTGGCCCCCTGTGATCCTTGGTCCCCCCCTAAGAGACGTCGGTCCGGTGGCTGGGAGGAGATCCCGCAGGGTTCGTGCCGCCACGGAACGGACGGCGGCCGGCGACCGGACCCGGGCCGGATCTTGACACACAACTGGATGGAAAACAAGGGGTTGGATCCGGCGTCGCCGTTTCGGAGGCAGGCGGGGTCACCGGTGTAGGGACCGCAGACTGGGTGAATTCACGCAGCGCCCGGGGGGAAAATCCCCCCGTTCAGACGGTGGTCGGACGGTGGCGTCCGCCGAAACGGCTGTCGAGGATGGCGCCGACGCCCAGGCAGTAGATCGGCAGCTGCACGACCACGGCCAGCAGTTCCAGCATCCTGCCGAAACCGGTCAGCGCCGGGATCGCCGTCAGGATCGCGCCGATGATCGCCGGCGAGAGGATCACGAAGAGACCGGCCGCGATGCAGCCGAGCGACTGCAGCCGGTCCGGGAAACGCGCCGCGCAGAGCCGCGTGCCGATCCGGCCGGCCACGATGCCGAGAGCGACCAGGCCCAGGACGACGTAGGCCAGGCCGAGCATCAGGGCCAGGGGGATCCCGATGATCGTCATCGCGAGCACGGCCACCACCACCACGAACAGGAAGTGCCCGAGCACGAGCCACGCCAGGCCGACCAGCAGGCTGCGTCCCGGTTGCGCCGAGAGGCGGTCCGTCACGGCCGCCAGCCGCCAGGCCGGCATCAGGGCGACCGTCAGGAGCGTCAAGCCGAACAGCACGCCGAGCGGGAGCAGGACCAGCAGCCCGGTGGCGCCGCCGCCGACAACGCGATTCAGGCCGTCGTCGGTGCTGATGCCGGCGATGCCCACCGTGATCACGTTGCCATCGACCCTCGCGGTCTCGTCGCGACGCGACGTACCGAACACCGTGACAGCATTGCCTTCCACCACGGCCTCGTCGGCCAGGGTCAGCGACCCGCCCACCACGACGACGTCGCCGTCGACCTGGCCGAGGATCGTCGCGTCGCCGAGCAGGACCACCACGTTGCCGGTGACGCGCTCGTCGCTCTCGACCACGGCGTCGTTGCCCGTGGCGACGATCTCCGAACCGATGATCCGGCGCTCGGGCGGCTCTTCGGCGAACACGTCCCAGTTGAAGGCATGGGCCTGCTGGCGGAACTTCGAGATTTCGTTCTCGAGGTCGAGCGTGTCGGGCAGCTCGGCCAGGATCGTCGCGGTGATGGCGCTGAGGCCCTGGCTGACCTTCTCGCTCCAGTCGGCGGGGAACTCGATCTGGAGGTTGCCGCTGGGATTGGAGACCTGGAGGCGGCGCTCGTCGATGCGGACGTCGAGGTCCTGGAGCTGGGCCTCCATCTCCTTGATGACCTGTTCGAGGCCCTGCATCGCCTGGGCGACCTGCGGGTCGTGCGCGGTCTTCAACGAATCCTGGAGGGTCTCGATACGGTTCAGTCGCTGGCGGATGGCGATCCGCAGCGAATCCTGGCGGGCGGAGGCGCGCGCGGAGGGCGGCGCCGGCGGCGCGGGCTGCGCGTCGCAGACGGAGGCGACCGTCAGCCCCAGCATCAGCGCCAGGAGCAGGACGGACCGCGGCGCGACGCCGCGGTCAGCGCGGGATCGACCTGTGCACCGTCGCGACATAGACCCTCCGGGTCAGATTCTGCAGGCGGACCGACAGTTCGGGCAGGCAACCGACGCCGGCGACCGTCCAGGCGGCGGTCCCCGCGGCGGCGCCCGAGGCGGCAGCGGTCAAAGCGGCAGCCGCGGCGAGCAGGCCGACGAGCCGCACCGACCGCGACCTCAACCAGGCCGGCAGGCTCTCGTGTTCCAGCAGGATGGGCACCCGCGGGCTGCGCAGCGGGGCCATGGCCCGGTAGTTCTCGTAGGGCACCGCGGCCAGGATGCGGGCGTCGAAATCGGCGGGCGCCTCGATCGGCGGCATGTCGCCCAACCGCGCGTAGAGCGCCTGGAGCGTCTCGAGCTGCGCGCGGCAGCCGCCGCACTCGCGCACGTGCAGGAACACGGCCAGGGACTCCCGTTTCGGGAGGGCCTGGTCGAGGTAGTCCTGCATCCTGTCGCGCGCCAGCCGGCATTCCGGCGGCGCGGGTTGCTGCATTCCGGTCTTCATGATCGTCCTCCAGGGTCTCCTACCCGCGGCGCCGCGCCGCGCCTTCCGTCGCCCGGCCCGCGGCGCCGGTGTCCCACCGACGGCCTTCGTTCGCGTCCATGGGTAGTCGTACGGCATCCCTGGCTTGGGGTTTCACGGTTTCGGGACCTTTTCCTTCCGGATCATATCTCATAGGAGCGGGCCTGCAACATCTGCTGGATCATGGCCCGGGCCCGGTGGATCCGGGCCTTGACCGTGCCGAGGGGCAGGTCCAGGACCACCGCGATGTCCTCGTAGGACAGATCCTGGTCGTGCCGCAGCAGGATGATGACCTTGTAATGAGGGGGCAGGTCGGCGACGACCTCCTCCAGCCGTTCCATCGCTTCGCTGCGTTCGAGCAGCCGGTCGGGGCCGGGACCGTCGTCGGGCAGCGGCAGGTCCATGGGTTCGCCGTCGGGGCCGGTAAAACCGTCCAACGACAAGAACCGCATGCGGTTGCGGCGCAGGTGGTCGATGCAGTGGTTGGTGGCGATCCGGAAGATCCAGCTCGAGAAGGCGTAGGTCTCGTCGAACCGGTCGAGCAGCGAGAAGACCTTGATGAAGACTTCCTGGGCGAGGTCCCGGGCGTCCTCGGCCCGCCGCGTCATCCGGAAGCACAGCCCGTAGATGGCGTTGCGGTAACGCCCGAGGAGTTCGGCGAACGCCGCCTCCTCGCCGCGCTTGCAGCGGCGGACCAGCTTCAGGTCCTCGTTGCGATCGAACATCCCGCCGCACTCCCCCGTCCAGCCTGACGACGCGGCGAAGATAGGGGGAGCGCCGCCCGATGGTCAACCAGATCCCCCGCGGCGGCTCAGCGCACGAGCGTGACCGGGCGGTGATGACGCAGGCCGGCCGCCTCGAGCACGAAGGTGTAGACGCCCGAAGCCGCGGGCCGGCCGGCATCGTCGCGGCCGTCCCAGACCAGGTCCGTCGGGCCCGCCGGGTGCGGGCCGCCGTCCAGCAGCCGACGCACCAGGCGGCCGCGCGCGTCCACCACCGACAGGCGGACCGGCGCCGCTTCGCGCAGTTCGAACCGGAAGCCGACCGTCGGGTTGGCGGGGTTCGGCCAGGGCGCGGCGACCCGTACGGACGCAGCCGGCGAAGCATCGACGGACGTGGTCGGCGCCAGCAGGCGCAGCGCGTGGCGGACGACCGGTGCGGCGCGGGGCGACGACGCTTGGCGGCCGGACGCGTCGGCGGCCAGCACGTAGTACTCGACGTCCGTGTCCGCGTCCGGCGCCGGGATCCGCCCGAGGCGCGCGCCGCCGCCCAGGTCGGTCATCGGCACGCTCGTCCAGGCGCCGCCGGCCGGGCGGTAGACCAGGTCCACGGCCGTCAACGCTTCCCCGCTGTGCGCCGTGACGAGGGCCTGCAGGTCGGCGGGGCCGACGACCTCGCCGGTCGGCGGCGCGTGCTCCACGCGCAGCATGCCGCGGTCGAACACGCCCATGACCCGGCAGTGCAGCGCGTCGTCGGTGAGGAAGCCGGCGTGGGCGAAGCCGCGGACGTCGTGGCCGGGCGCGGCCGCACGGTAGGCCTGCAGGGCGGCCGTGTCGCCGGCCGCGTTCCCGAACAGCGGCACGTAGATGCGGCGGTTCAGAACCAGGCTGTTGGTGTAGGAGGCCGGGCTGCCGCCGCCGATGTCCTGGCAGGTCACGCGGTGGACGCGGTAGTTGCGGCCGGTGGAGGCGGTGAGCGACGCCAGCAGCGTCGCGCGCTGCTCGAGCGCGGCGTACGTGTGGTGGGCGGGCCAGACCTGCTTGACCAGGACCGTCTCCTCGTCCAGGAACTTGGCCCAGGTGTCGATGTGGTGGATGCCGCCGGACTCGATGTCGTCCACGACCGTGTACTGCTGAAGGCCGTAATAGTCGGCCATCAACTGGTCGACCTCGGCCGCGTCCATGCCGTTGGCCGCGGCGGCCTCGTCGTAGACGAGCCGCGTGGAACTGCCGACGTGGTCGCCGTCGGTCATGTAGTTGCCGCCGGTGTGGTACATGTCGTGGCTGTGGACCGGCAGGCCCTGCTGCTCGGCGAAGTGGATCGGGATCAGGTCGTCGTTCGGCCGGTAGGGCCGGTTGTAGACGTGGTCCACGATCGCCAGGTCACCCGCGCCGTCGAAGACGAACCAGGGGCCGTAGTCGCGCGTCCAGATCGAGTCGTTGGGGCGCACGAGGAACTGGACGCTTCCGAGGTCCACGCCGTTGGCCGACAGGTTGGCCTGCGCCGCCGCCTGGGAGGCGCTGGACACCACGACGTGGAGCGTCACGACATCGTCCAGGTCGCGCAGCAGCGCGTAGGGCAGGCCCAGCGGGTAGCGGATCAGCACGCCGGTGGCCGGCTCCCACTCCGCGACGTTGCGCACCGGCGCGGCGGGCGGCGGGTCGGCGAGCGTGCCGCGCCGCGGCATCAGCGACTCCAGGCCGCGCCAGGCCTCCCGCTCGCGGAGCGTCTCGCGCCGGGGCAGCAGGTCTTCCAGGTTGTCGACGTCCCGCTCCGGCGGCGGGTCGCCGCCCGCGGCGGCGACGGCGGGCGACAGGCCCAGGGCCAGGGCGAGGACCAGGTACGACAGGCGCAGGGGCGCGACGGCGTTGCGGTGCATGACGGACCTTTCGCGGCGGCGACGGCGACGACGGATCCCGTGATGATACCACGCGGCGGCGGCGGCGGCGAGGGTCGCGGCGCCGCGCCCGGCCTTGACACCCCCCCGGGCGCGGCCTAGACTGCCCCCGAGCCCACCGCAGCCATCCCGACTCCCGACCCGAAAGAGGCGCCCCCGATGACGAACATCGAAGCGATCCAGGCCCGCCAGATCCTCGATTCCCGCGGCAATCCGACCGTCGAGGTCGACGTCTTCCTGGATGGGGGCGACGTGGGTCGGGCGGCCGTGCCCAGCGGCGCCTCCACCGGCGAGCACGAGGCCATCGAGCTGCGCGACGGCGATCCGGACGTCTACCACGGCAAGGGCGTGCTGAAGGCCGTGCAGAACATCCAGGAGATCATCGAACCCGAGCTGCTGGACATCGACGCCACCGACCAGGTGCTGGTCGACCGCATCCTCTGCGAGCTGGACGGGACGCCGAACAAGTCGAAGCTGGGCGCCAACGCGATCCTCGGTGTGTCCCTGGCCGTGGCCCAGGCGGCGTCGAAGGCGGTCTCGCTGCCCTTCTACCAGTACCTCGGGGGCGTGGCGGCGCGCACCCTGCCCGTGCCGATGATGAACGTCCTGAACGGGGGCGCCCACGCCGACAACAACGTGGACATCCAGGAGTTCATGATCATGCCCACCGGCGCCTCCTGCTTCGCCGAGGCCCTGCAGATGGGCGCGGAGGTCTTCCACACGCTGCGCAAGGTGCTGACGGAGATGGGCCTGTCCACCGGCGTCGGGGACGAGGGCGGCTTCGCGCCCAACCTGCGCAGCAACCGCGAGGCCCTGGACGTGCTGATGAAGGCCATCGAGAAGGCCGGCTACCGCCCCGGCGAGGACATCGGCTTGGCCCTGGACTGCGCCGCGAGCGGCTTCTTCAAGGACGGGCGCTACACGCTGCAGGCCGAGGGCGGCGAGGCGTGGGAGGCCGGCCGCCTGATCAAGTGGTACGAGTCGCTGGTGGGCTCCTACCCCATCGTCTCGATCGAGGACGGGCTCGACGAGAACGACTGGGAGGGCTGGGGCGCCCTGAGCGAGAGCCTGGCCGGGCGCATCCAGATCGTCGGCGACGACCTCTTCGTGACCAACCCCGAACGGCTGCGCCGCGGGATCGAGGAGGGCTGCGCGAACAGCATCCTGATCAAGCTGAACCAGATCGGGACGCTGACCGAGACGCTCGAGACGATCGAGATCGCGAAGCGCGCGGCCTACACGAACGTCGTCAGCCACCGCAGCGGCGAGACCGAGGACGTGACCATCGCCAACCTGGCGGTCGCGACCAACGCCGGCCAGATCAAGACCGGTTCGCTGTGCCGCAGCGAGCGCATCGCGAAGTACAACGAGCTGCTGCGCATCGAGGAGGAGCTCGGCGACCTGGCGGTCTACCCCGGCAAGGGCTGCTTCTACAACCTGGATTGAGGCGCCGCCCGCCGGCGCCCGGTTCAAGGAGGAACCGTGGTCCGTATCCCCGGCTTCCGGTCCGCGCCGCCGACGGCGCGGCCGGCCCCGGCCTTCGCCCGCGGCGCGCCCGCCGTGCGGGGGTCCCCGCTGCGGCGGCGCCTGCGCCTGTCCCTGCTGTGGCTCGGCGGCGCGGCGGTCGGGGTGCTGCTGTACAGCTCGCTGACCGGCGCCAACGGCCTGCGCACGTACCTGGACCTGCGCCAGGAGCGGCTGCGCCTGGAACGGGAGGTGGCCGAGTTGCAGCGACGGCGCGCGGAAATCGAGACCGGCCTGGTCGCGCTGCGCGACACCGCGGACACCGAGACGCTGGAGCGGATCGCCCGCGAGAAGTACCGGATGCGGCGGCCGCAGGAGAAGGTGATCGAGATCGTCGGCGAGGACGCGCTGGCGCCGGCGCCCGAGCCAACCGCGGGCGAATGACGGGCGGCTTGACAGTCCCGGGCCGGCTCCCTATATTGGCCGCCCGTTGGCGAAGGCGCCGCGGCGGAACGATGAACTGGATGCGGGGTGGAGCAGTCTGGTAGCTCGTTGGGCTCATAACCCAAAGGTCGCAGGTTCAAATCCTGCCCCCGCTACCACATAGAAAGAGTCCCCGATGTCCTGCAAAAGGGCGCGGGGATTCTTTTTGCCCTCAGCCCGCCGAGATCGCTCCCGACACGCCCAGGTGCGCCCCCGGTTTCCGTTGTGAAACGGCGGTCGGCCGTCCCGAACGGTGCGATTTTACTATGTACGGACTCCGAACAAAGTGTATACTGTAACGATGCCGCCGATGTGCAACCTGCCAAGGGAGACCGAGCTGATGATGCCCTCGAGAGCCCGCGCCCATGTCCAGGCCTTCGCCGTCGCGATCACCGTCCTGATCGGAATGGCGACGCCCGCCCTGGCCGCCTTCTCCCTCGTCTGGTCCGACGAGTTCGACGGAACGAGCCTCAACACGGGCAACTGGACCATCGACATCGGCGACGGCTGTCCCAACCTCTGCGGGTGGGGCAACGCCGAGCTCCAGTACTACCGGTCCCAGAACGTCGCGGTGTCCGGCGGCAACCTGATCCTCACGGCCCGCGACGAAACCTACGGCGGCCGCCAGTTCACCTCGGGCAAGGTCCACACGCGGGGCAAGCACGCCTTCCTCTACGGCCGCATGGAGATGAGGGCCAAGATCCCCACCGGCGGTGGGATGTGGCCCGCCTTCTGGATGATGCCGCAGGACG
>JAURXS010000208.1 GCA_030654305.1 bacterium
CGCGGCGGCGGCGGCGGCCAGGGCCGCCCCCACCGCCAGGGGCGGCAGGCCCGCGGCCTGCCGGTCGTCGGCCACCAACGATTCGTGCAGCAGCAGGGCCAGGGACAGGGCGGCGTAACCGACCACCAGCACGGCGAAGACGGTCGCCGAACCGGCGAATTCCCGTCCGAACAACCACCGCACCAGGGACCCGCCGATCAGGACGCCCGCGGCGGCGAGCGCCCCGAGCGCCAGGGCAGCACTCGCCGCGGCGCGCCTCACGCCGCGACGGTAGGCGGGCAGGCCCAGCCGGCGCAGCCGGACCAGACGCGGCAGGACCGCGCCCAGCGACGATTCGGTGACCGTCACCAGGACGAAGGCCAGCCGGCTGGCCGCGGCGTAGCGTCCGGCTTCGACCGGCGCCGCCAGCAGTCCCAGCACGACCAGGTCGACGTTGAACAGGACGCGGCGCAGCAGGTTCGCGGCGCCGATGGGTGTGGCGGCGGCAAGATCCGCCCGCGATCCGGTCAGCGTCGGCCGCCGCCAGCGGGG
The DNA here is from genome assembly GCA_030654305.1 of bacterium. Lineage (NCBI taxonomy): Bacteria > bacterium. Next base: position 532 of record JAURXS010000208.1, read on the forward strand.
GCGTGCGCCGAGCGCGCGCGCCGCACCCGCGGCGGCCACGAGGTTGCCGGCGAAGAACCCCGCCAGGTAGGTGAGCGGCGCCCAGAGACGCAGGCCGGCGCCCTCGCCCGCGCCCACCCCGCCGAAGAGCAGCAGCACGAACAAGGCGGTCGCCAGGCTGCGGGCGGTCCGGGCCGCGGCCGCCCAGGCGGGACGGCCGAGGCCGAGCACGACCCAGTCGGCCATCAGCGCCTGCGGCAGGACGCCGGCGAGGTAGAGCCAGAGCAGACGGGGATCCTGCCGCGGGGCCCCGAACCACGGCAGCAGGGCGCAAGCCGGCAGGACGAGGACCAGCGCCAGCAGCAGCAGCAGGCCGGTCCGCCGGGCGACGAGGTCGCGGGCGCTGTCGTGGTCCAGGGGAGCTAGCCGCGCGAGGTCACGCACGCCGAGGGTGAACAGACCGGCTTCGGCCGCGAGCAGAACGTAGGCGGACACGGCGGCCGCCACCTGCACGACGCCGAACCAGTGGCCGCCGAGGGCGCGGGCGACCAGGACCAGGGCCGCCAGGTTCAGCAGCTGGGCCGCCCCCTGGCCGGCCGCCAGCACGCCCAGGTCGCGCCAGAGGCCGGCGCCGCGGGTCACGGCCGCGCGGACGGGTTCCGCAGGATCTCGTCGCGGTGGCGCGACAGGTAGTCCCAGCCGACGGCCAGCGACAGGCCGCCCAGCAGCCCGGCGGCGGTCAACAGGCCCAGCACGCGCAGCTTGCGCGGGCGCACGGGCCGCTCGGTGACCATGATGGTGCCGATCTGCTCCAGCGGCGTCAGCACCTCCAGCCGCGACTGGAAGACGCGCACGTCGTCGGCGATCTTCACCAGTTCCTGCTCGAGGGCCCGGTCGCGGTTGATCTCCATCTCCTTGATCTCGGACTCGAGCAGGGCCGCCTTCTTGCGCAGGGAGTAGGACTCCTCCAGCAGCATCTGGCGCCGCTTGAGGTCCTCCACCCGGTTGGCGGAGCGCAGGTCGAGGGCCTCGAGGCGGTCCTCGTACACGGAGGACTCGGCCTCCATGGTGCTCAGCAGGAGCCGTCCCGCGAGCGAGGTCCGGTCCTGGACGAAGTCGGGCAGCCAGGGCGCCTCGGTGCCGGGCGGGAGCGCCTCGACCAGCAGCGTGTCGCGGCTCTCGGTGTGGCGCTCCTTCTCCTTCATGCGCTCGAGGTAGTAGGACATCTCCTGCAGCCCGCTCTCCATGACGTCGATGCGGGCGTCGAGGCTGGCGGCCTTGTCCTGGCGCAGTTCGGCCTCGACCAGGAACTCCTGGATCCGCAGCTCGAGCTTCTTCTGCTCCATCGCCACGCCCTCGAGCTCCTGCCGCTTGCGGTCGATCATCAGGTTCAGCAGGTCGCGCTTGATGGCGATGTCGGCGCGGTCGTTCTGCAGCTTGTCGATCTCGTTCTGCAGGCTCTTGCGGGTCAGCGACAGGCTGTTGCCCACGGAGTTGATCTCGGCGTACTCGTTGAAGATGGCGATCGACGTCTCGAGGATCGCGCTCGCCTGCTGCCGCGACGGGCTCAGCGTGATCAGGGTCACCACGTCGCCGCCCTGGGAGCCGACGCCGCGCGGGATGAAGTCGGCCATGATGTCGGGGCGGTACGAGCGCTCGGGCAGGCCGAGCTTCGCCTTGACGCCCGACCCGTACATGCCGCGGCTGTACCAGCGCACGATGTCCTTGAGCTGCCAGCCGCGTTCCGGCTGCCAGGCGGCCGTGTAGTTGGTGATGCCGGGGCGCACGGTGGCCGACGCCTGGTACAGCGGCTTGGTGACCACCAGGTAGAGCAGGGCGGCGGCCAGGCCGGCGGCGGTCACCGCCAGCACCAGCCAGCGCCGGTGCCAGATCACGCCGAGCAGGCTCGCCAGGGAGAAGACGCCGGCCTCGGGCTCGGCGCGTCGGTGCAGGGTCGGGTCGTCGTGGGACAAGGCGCACTCCTCGCGCGTCGGCCGCGCCGCTTCCATGCCTGGTTCAGGGCTTCAGCAGGCGGGCCAGGGCCTCCGCCGACGCCGACGCCACGTTCGCGTGCAGGGACTTGCCGTGGGCGTCCATCGTCACCACGGCCGGGAACTTCGCGACCCGGAACTCCCAGATCGCCTCCGGCGAGCCGAACTCCTCCATCAGGTGCACGCCCTCGACGGCCGTGACGCAGTCGGCCAGCACCTGGGCGGCGCCGCCGATCGCGTGCAGGTAGCAGGCGCCCACCTTCTGGCAGGCGGCCAGCGTCTTGGGGCCCATGCCGCCCTTGCCGATGACGCCGCGCAGCCCGTACTGCTCCATCAGCGGGCCCTGGAAGGGTTCCTCGCGGATCGAGGTCGTCGGGCCCGCGGCCTTCACGACCCAGCGGCCGCCCTCCTTCACCACCACGGGGCCGCAGTGGTAGATGATGGCGTCGCGCAGGTCGACGGGCGGCTTGCCGCCCTCGTGCAGGTACTTGTGGACCGCGTCGCGGCCGGTGTAGACCACGCCCGTGATCTCCACCAGGTCGCCCACCTTCAGGGCGCGCATCTTCTCTTCGGTGAACGGAGCTTCCAGCAGCATGGCGTTCCTTTCGGCGGCTAGTCGTACAACCATTTGGCGATCCTGCCCGCGGCCGACAGCTGGAAGCCGTCGCGCCGGTACGCCCAGCACATGTAGGAGACCGAAACGAAGAACGAGGCCGGCACGCGGTTACGCGCGGTGATCTTGACGCCGAGCAGGGTCGTGGCGCCGCCGAAGCCCATCGGGCCGATGCCCAGGGTGTTCGCCTCGTCCAGCAGGCGGCGCTCCAGCTTCGCCAGCACGGGGTCCTCGTGGTCGTCGTCCAGGGGGCGCAGCAGCGCCTCCTTGGAGGCCACGTAGCCGGTGGCGCGGTCGCCGCCGATGCAGACGCCCAGCACGCCGGGCCCGCAGCCCTTGCCCTGGGCCTTGTTGACGGCGTCCAGCACGCAGCGGCGCACGCCCTCGAGGTCGCGGCCGGCGCCGAGGCCCGTGTCGGGCAGGCTGTACTGCGCGCCCACGTTCTCGCAGCCGCCGCCCTTGAGCATCAGCCTGGCCGTGAGCGCCTTGGCCGTCGTCTCGTGGAAATGGATGACCGGGCTGCCGGGGCCGAGGTTGTTGCCCGAGTTGCGTCCCGTGATGGAGTCGACGGAGTTCTGCCGCAGGTAGCCGACGCGCGTCGCCTCGTCCACGGCCTTCTCGAAGGCGGCGCGGAAGGCGCGCTCGCTCACCCATTCGGGGCGCGCCACGTCGCAGATGATCGTGCCGGTGTCCTGGCAGAGGGGTTGCGACTTGCCCGCCGCGAGCTTGATGTTGTCGCGGATGACCCCGAACGCGTACTTGGCGTTCGTGCCGGGCTTCTCGCGGCGCCAGCCCTTGTCCACCGCACGGATGACGTCGGGGGGCAGCTCGCAGGAGGTGCGCCTGATCAGTTCCAGCAGCCGCGCCTGCAGCATCTTGGCGTCCATGGGATCTCCTTTTCGGCTGGATGGCGCCGCGCGGGCCGACCCGGAGGCGCTGCCGGGAGTCTAACCCCGGCCCCGGCCGGCGTCAAAGGACGGATCGCCGCCGACCGTGACATTTTCGACCGTGACATTTTCGAGCGTGACATTTTCGGGCCGTTGCGGGCGGCGGCGCCGGGTGCTACGGTGCCCGTCCCCACAGGAAGGATCGACCATGCGCCACCTGCTGCTCGGCGCCGGCCTGCAGGGCCGCGCCATCGCCTGGGACCTGCTGCGCCACGCCGCGGGCGTGACGGGCCTGACCGTCGTGGACCTCGACCGCGACGCGCTGGCCTCGCTGGCGGATTGGCTCGACGACCCGCGGCTGCGGACCGTGGCCGGCGACGTCACCGACCCCGCGCTGCTCGCCCCGCTGCTCGACGAGGCGGCGGCCTGCACCAGCGCCGTGAACTACTGGTTCAACGACGACCTGACGGCCCTGGCGATCGCGCACCGCGCCCATTTCGTGGACCTCGGCGGCAACAACGACGTCGTCGCGGCCCAGCTCGCGCGCGACCCGCAGGCCCGCGCCGCGGGCGTGACGGTGGTGCCGGACTGCGGCCTGGCGCCGGGTCTGGCCGGCCTGCTCGGCCACCACCTGGCCGTCGGCCTGGACGCGTGCGACGCCCTGCGCCTGCGCGTCGGCGGCCTGCCGCTGCACCCCCGCCCGCCGCTGGACTACATGATCGTCTTCTCGGTGCAGGGGCTGATCAACGAGTACATCGAGCCCTGCCTGGTGCTGCGCGACGGCGAGGAGCGGACCGTGCCCGGCCTGTCGGAACTGGAGAGCCTCGAGTTCCCGCCGCCCTTCGGCCGGCTGGAGGCCTTCCAGACCAGCGGCGGCGCCTCGACCCTCACCCGCACCCTGCGCGGGCGCGTGCGCGACCTGGACTACAAGACGATCCGCTACCCGGGCCACCGCGACCGCATCCTGCCGCTGCACGAACTGGGTTTGACCTCTTCGCAGCCCCTGCGGCCGGTGGGAGCGGGCGGCGACGTGCGCCCGCGCGACGTGTTGGCCGCCTGCCTGGAGCTTGCCTGCCCCAAGAACGGCCCCGACGTCGTGCTGCTGCGCGTGGAGGCCGAGGGGACCGCCGGCGGCCGTCGCGTGCGCCGCACGCTGACGATCGTGGACCACGAGGACCCGGCGACCGGCCTGACGGCCATGATGAGGATGACCGGCTTCCCGGCGGCGATCGTCGCCGATCTGCTGGCCCACGGTGAGGCGGCGCCCGGCGCCCGGCCCCAGGAACTGGCCATCCCCGCCGAGCGCGTGCTGGCGGAGCTGGCCCGGCGCGGGATCCACGCCCCGCTGGTCGAGACGCCCCTGGACTGAATCCCGGTGCCGGCTCGTGAACGAAGAGGGAGCCACGCGGCTCCCTCTTCCCCATTCCGATCACCTGCGGTGCGGAAAGCTACTGTGCTGCAGGTCCCACGCCTTGCAATAGGTCGCGGTGCACCATGACGGTCAGCATCTTCAGCGCGACGTAGTCCGCGTCGAACATGTAGTAGCCCTCGTAGGCGCCCAGGCGAGAGCTGCGGTTGCTGTCCTTGATCAGGTACCAGTCGCGGCCGCCGAGGGTGGTCAGGCCCACGGCGTGGATCCCGTGGTCGTCGCCGGTCTGCCCGGAGACGATGCGGAACTCGCGGCTGCCCTGGTCGATCAGCTCGCCGGGGATGTCCCAGCTCGGCACGATCGCCGCGTCCATCATGCCGTCGACCCCGGGCTCGGAGTTGTCGCCGCCGAGGGCCACGGTGTAGCCCGCGCGCAGGGCCTTGTCGATCGTGGCGCGGAAGACGTCCAGCGGCAGGTTCAGGTAGTCGGCCTTGCGCCGCCAGTTGTCGCGCACGTCCAGCAGGCAGGGCTGGTGGAAGGCGACGCCCAGCTGCTCCATGCGCGACACGCAGGACACGTAGGCGCCGGGATCCAGGCGCAGGGCCTCCAGCAGGAACGAGCGCGGGCTGAAGGTGCGTCCCTGCCAGGAGAAGGTCTCCGGCGGGCGGCCCAGGTGCTTGTCGAGGATGGCGCGGGCGCCGTCCACGATGCGCTGTTCCTCCCAGACGCCGTTGTCCTCGGCCCATTTCAGCCAGGACTTCAGCTCGTCCATCAGCACGGTGTGGTCGTGGCGGCCGTCGGCGAACGGCACCCCGGTGTAGATCTCCCCGGGCACGGTCCCGTACTTGGCGTAGATGTCCAGGATGGCGTCGCCCTGCGAGCCCTCCTCCACCTCGCTGTGGCCGTACTCGCGCACCCAGCGGCGCACCTTCTCCACGTACTCCCAGTAGACCAGCCACAGTTCCGACAGCTTCACGTTGCGCTTGGTCAGCCGGATGACTTCCGACTCCATGAACGACGTGGCCGAGAAGGCCCAGCACGAGCCGGTGTTGTACTGCGCCACGGGCGGCAGGTGGGCCAGGCGGATTTTGAAGGCGTCGGGGCCGGCGGGGCGCTCGACGCCCGTCCAGTCCGGGCGCAGGGACACCGCGGCGTCCTGCTTCGCCTCCTCCTGCTCGGCGTACTTCGCGTCGACAGCAGCCTTCGCGTCGGCGACGAGAGCCTTGAGGGAGTCGCGGCGGGCTTCGATCTGATCCAGGACCGGGAACTTGTACTTGGCCTTGTAGACGGGCCCCTGGGCGGCGGCGGCCGTCGCGCACAGGACCAGCAGGCCGATCACGGGCAGGCGCTTCACGGCGATCCCCTCTTTCAGTTGGCGGTGCCCGACAGGTCCGGCATCCCGCCGAACAGCATGCCGATCACCACGGTGACGGCGATCATCGCCAGCCAGCCCAGCACGCCCACGAGCACGGCCCGGGCGGTGCTCGTGTAGTCGAGGGCCTGGCGCACCGCGACGACGGTGGCGGCGAGCATCCAGAAGAAGGCGACCAGGCTGACCAGCCAGCCCAGCACCGGGATGGAGCCCAGGACGCGGATCAGGCCCGGCGAGGAGGCGAAGCCCAGCGTGCGCAGCAGCTGCCCCAGGTCGGCTTCGGTCGCGGTCTCCGGCAGCACCTTGGTGCCGAGCACGTAGATCACGCCCGACCAGACCACCCAGCCCACGACCGAGGCGACCAGGCCGCCGAACAGGCCGTTCACCCCGCCGAGGCCGAGATTGCCGATTCCCGCGGCCACGCTCGACAGCAGCACCACGAACAGGGCCTGCATGGTGGCGCTGCCGTCGTGCTCGACTTCCTCGTACAGCGCCGGATCGAGCCGCGCGGCGCGGATCATGCGTTGGATCATCACGTTCAAGGTCCACCTCCGTCGGTTGGGATTCCGGCGCAGGATGCCACCGCCGGCGCGGCGGGTCAAGGGCCGCGGGTCAGCCGGGCCGCGGGTTGGCTGCGGAACGGCCGTGTGTTATCGTCCGGCGGTCCGGACGATGCGGCCCGCACCACCAGGAGGCGACTTGGCCACCACGATCCCCACGGACTTCCAGGCGCAGATCCGTCACGGCCTGCCCGCCGCCCCGCCGCCGCCGCCCCCGGTCGACCCCGCGGTCAGCCGCGCGCCGCGCCGACCGCTGCCGCTGGACGCCGCCGGCAAGCGCCTGGCCCTGCGCAACGCCCTGCGCTACGTGCCCGCCGCCTGGCACCGCGAACTGGCCCCCGAGTTCGCCCGCGAGCTGGCCGAGCTGGGCCGCATCTACATGCACCGCCTGCGCCCCGCCTACGCGATGCGGGCCCGTCCCCTCGGCGAGTACCCCGCCCGCACGCGCCAGGCCGCGGCGATCATGCACATGATCCAGAACAACCTGGACCCGGCCGTCGCCCAGCACCCCTACGAGCTGATCACCTACGGCGGCAACGGCACGGTCTTCCAGAACTGGGCCCAGTACCTGCTGACGATGAAGTACCTCAGCGAGATGTCCGAGGTCCAGACGCTGGTCATGTACTCGGGACACCCGCTCGGGCTGTTCCCCTCGCACGCCGACGCGCCGCGCGTGATCGTCACCAACGGCATGGTCATCCCCAACCACTCCTCCCCCGACGACTACACGCGCCTGGCCGCGCTGGGCGTCACCAGCTACGGGCAGATGACCGCCGGCAGCTACATGTACATCGGCCCGCAGGGCATCGTGCACGGCACGGCGATCACGGTCATGAACGCCGGACGGCTGTACCTCGGCTGCCAGGACGCGGACGAGCTGAGCGGCAAGGTCCTCGTGACGGCCGGCCTCGGCGGCATGAGCGGGGCGCAGGCCAAGGCGGCGGTCATCGCCGGCGCGGTCTGCGTCGTGGCCGAGATCAACCCCGAGGCGGCGCGCAAGCGCCACGCCCAGGGCTGGGTGGACGAGCTGTACGAGGACCTCGACACGGTCCTGCGCCGCATGTCCGAGGCCCGGGCCGCGCGGCAGCCCGTGTCGATCGCCTACCTGGGCAACGTCGTGGATCTCTGGGAGAGGCTGGCGCGCGACGGGATCGACGTGGAGCTGGGCAGCGACCAGACCAGCCTGCACATCCCGTTCACGGGTGGCTACTACCCCGTCGGTCTGACGCTCGCCGAGAGCAACCGCCTGCAGGCCGACGACCCGCCGGCCTTCAAGGCGGCCGTGCAGGCCACGCTGCGCCGCCACGTGGCGGCGGTCAACGCCCTCAGCGAGCGCGGCATGAAGTTCTGGGACTACGGCAACGCGTTCCTCTTGGAAGCGGGCCGCGCCGGGGCCGACGTGATGGCCGCCGACGGCTCCTTCCGCTACCCGTCGTACGTCGAGGACATCATGGGCCCGATGTGCTTCGACTACGGCTTCGGCCCGTTCCGCTGGGTCTGCACGAGCGCCGACCCGCGCGACCTCGCGACCACCGACGGCCTCGCCGCCGAGGTCATCGCGGAACTGGCAGACACCGCCCCGCCCGAGACGCGCCAGCAGTACCTGGACAACCTGCGCTGGATCCGGCAGGCCGGCGACAACCACCTGGTGGTGGGCAGCCAGGCCCGCATCCTCTACAGCGACGACCAGGGGCGTCGCCGCCTCGCGGCCGCCTTCAACGCGGCGATCCGCGACGGGCGCCTGTCGGCCCCGGTGGTCATCGGCCGCGACCACCACGACGTCTCGGGCACCGACAGCCCCTACCGCGAGACGGCCAACATCCGCGACGGCTCGCAGTGGTGCGCCGACATGGCCGTGCAGAACTTCGCCGGCGACGCCTGCCGCGGCGCCACCTGGGTCTCGCTGCACAACGGCGGCGGCGTAGGCTGGGGCGAGGTGATCAACGGCGGCTTCGGCCTGGTGCTCGACGGCACCGCCGACGCCGACCGCCGCCTGGACCTGATGCTCAACTGGGACGTCAACAACGGCATCGCCCGGCGCGCCTGGGCCCGCAACGAGGGCGCCGAGTTCGCCATCCGCGCGGCGATGGCCCGCGACCCGCTGTTGCGGGTCACCGTGGGCGAGCACGCGGACGACGAACTGATCGAGCGCACGGTCAGCGAGACCTTCCACGACTAGACCGCAGGAGACGCCGATGCAGCCGCAAGCCGAACGCGTGACCCGGGCCGCCGTGCCCGCCCTGGACGAACTGCTGGGCGTGGCGCTGCCCGTGCTGGACGACGGTTTCGTGCGCGTCATCGACTACATGGGCGACGACCGCGCCGTCGTGCAGGCGGCCCGCGTCTCCTACGGGGACGGCACCAAGCAGGTGAGCGAGGACCGCGGCCTGATCCGCTACCTGCTGCGCCACCGCCACACCACCCCCTTCGAGATGTGCGAGCTGAAGCTGCACGTGCGCGTGCCGATGGACGCGTGGCGGCAGTGGATCCGGCATCGTTCGGCCTCGGTCAACGAGGTGAGCTCGCGCTACTCGATCGTGACCGACTCGGCGCAGCGCACGGCGCCGGAGGCGTGGCGCCGCCAGGCTGACGACAACCGTCAGGGCAGCTCCGGTTGCTTCGACGCCGCGCAGGGCGCGGCGTTCACCGCCGGCGAGCGCGAGGTCCACGCGCTGGCGCGCCGGGTGTACGAGGAGAAGATCGCCCGCGGCGTCGCCCGCGAGCAGGCCCGCAAGGACCTGCCGCTGTGCACCTACACCGAGGCCTACTGGAAGATCGACCTGCACAACCTGCTGCACTTCCTGTCGCTGCGCATGGACCCGCACGCGCAGCAGGAGATCCGCGCGTACGCCACGGTGATCGGCGAGCGGATCGTCGCGCGGTGGGTGCCGCTGGTCTGGGAGGCCTTCGTCGACTACCGGCTCGGCGCGGCGTCGCTGTCGCGGATCGAGCAGGAGATCCTCGGCGCGATCGGGGCCGGGGACGCCGAGCGGGCCTGCGCCCTGGCGAGCGCAGCGGGCTGGCTGGAGCGGGGGGCCGTCGGGCTGAAGCGGCACCGGGAGCGGGCGGAGTTCGAGGCCAAGCTCGCCGGCTGGGGGGTGGCGGCGCCATGGGCGGCGGACTCTCGATAAGGGTCCCGACTCCCCAAGCCCGCGCGAGCTTCGCTCACTCGTCCTGCTCCGCCACCAGCGACCGCCCCGCCTCGAAATCCCACAGCGTCTGCCGCCGCAGGTCCGCGCCGGCCAGCTGGTACTGGATGAAGGCGTCCAGGTAGGCCAGGCTGGCTTGCGTGAGGCGGCTGCGGTCCAGCGCGAGTTCCTGGCTCGTGATGTCCCCGTTGTCGAAGCGCTGCCGGCTGATGTCCAGGCCGCGGGTGGCGACCTCGACGCTACGCGCCAGGACGTCGAGGCGGGCCCGGCTCTCGGCCAGGTTGCTCAGCGCCGCGTTGACCTGCAGGACCACCGACCGCCGCCGCTGGTCGATGTCGAGCCCGCTGCGCTCCAGCGCGGCGCGGGCCGCCGCCACCTCGGCGCCGTTGACGCCGCTGTCCCAGATCGGCACCGCGAGGGTGAAGGCCACGCCCTTGTTGCCGGGCCGGTGCCGCAGGTCGTCCCAGCTCAGGTCCCACATGTTGCGCAGGGGCAGGTCGTCGCTGCTGCCGATGCCGGTGAGGTCGTAGTAGGCGCGCAGCTCGCCCTTGACGGCCGAGCGCGCATCGGTCTCCGCGACGGTGATCTCGGCGCGGCGCAGGCCGGCCTCGGTGTTGCGGATCTCGGCGCGGTTCTCCAGCGCGTGCCGCAGCGCGAGGTCGGGATCGACCTCGTAGAAGCGGGGCGCGGTCGCGGCCGCGACGCGGACGCGGGCGTCCATGGGCAGGCCCACGCCCAGCTTGAAGCGGTCGGCGGCGCGCGCGACGCCGCCCTCGGCCCCGAGCAGGTCGTTGCGGCTCTGGGCAAGATCCACCTCCATCTGCAGGGCCTCCACCTCGGGGATCAGGCCGGCCGAGAACTTGCGGCTGGCGAGCTGGTAGGCGTCCTGCTGCCGGGCGAGGTCGTTGCGGGCGATCTCCAGGCGGCGCTGGGCGCGCAGGTAGTCGTAGAACTGGGCCGTCACGTCGTAGACGAGGCCGAGCTGGGCGGCGGTGTGGTTGCGGCGCGACTCGTCCAGGTTCAGCCGGGCGCGCTCGAGCGAGAGCTGCAGGGTGTTGGGCGTCAGCAGCGGCTGGGAGAAGTCGATCCGGTAGCTGTTGAAGAAGGTGCGGCTCTCGAGCTTGGCGGCGGTCAGGTCGTCGTAGACGGTGTCGGTGCGGTGGTACACGTCCCCCGAGAGGCCGATGCGCCCGTTGGTCGGCAGCGGCTGGGTGAGCGTGAGACCGGCGCGCCACTCGCGGCTGCCGTAGGCGGTGTACTGGGGCAGCTGCCCCGGCTGGCTGACCCCCTGCACCGACTCGTCGTACTCGGGGGCGGCGAAGGCCAGGCCCACCTGGGTCCCGAAGCGGCCGCGCGCCGCGGCGACGTCCTGCTCCGCCTCCAGCAGCGCGAGGCGCGCGATGCGGGCGTCGTAGCTCCCGGCGAGCGCCAGGTCGAGCGCCTCGGGCAGGGTGAGCGCGACGGTATCGGCCGGAGCGTCCGCCTGGGCTTCGGCCACCGCGGCAAGGCAGGGAACGGCGAGCGTCGCCAGACAGCAAATGAGCAGTATTTTCATCACTCGTACCTGATGGAGTCGATGGGGTTCATGCGCGCCGCCCGGCGCGCGGGGTAGTAGCCGAAGACGATGCCCACGACGGCCGAGACGCCGAACGCCAGCAGCACCGACCACGGCGCGATGGCCACCGGCCAGCCGGCGTAGCGGGCGACGGCCTGCGCGAGCCCGATCCCGAAGGCCACGCCGATCAGGCCGCCCAGGAAGCTGACGCCGACGGCCTCGAGCAGGAACTGCAGCAGCACGTCGCGCTGCGTGGCGCCCACGGCGCGTCGCACGCCGATCTCGCGGGTGCGCTCCAGGACGCTGGCCAGCATGATGTTCATGATGCCGATGCCCCCGACCAGCAGGGAGATGCCGGCGATCGCCCCCATGACGATGCTGAAGATGCGCTGCGTGGACTGCTGCTGCCGGATCAGCTGCTGGGGGATCACCAGGCGGTGGTCGTCGACGCCGCGGTGGCGCCGCTCGACGAGCGCGCCCAGCACGGCCGCCGTCTCCAGGATGCGGTCGGTGTCCCCGACCTGCGCCACCAGCCGGTGCAGCTCGCTCTCGCCGACCTTGCGGGGCAGCCGCTGCAGGGCGCAGCTCACCGGGACGTAGGCGTCGCGGTCGGTGTCGCGCACGTCCTCGAGCCGGTCCCCGGCCCCGGCGGGCGGCCCGGCCATGACCCCGATCACGTCGTACCAGTCGCGCCCGATCTTGACCCGCTCCCCGAGCGGGTCGGCGAGCAGGAACAGCTCGCGGGCCAGTCCCGGGCCGAGCACGCACACCCGCGACACCGAATCCACCTCGGAGGTCGTGAAGAAGCGCCCCGCCGCCGGGCGGCTGCGCATGACCGCGACGTAGTCGGGCGTCGTGCCGACGGCGCTGGCCGACACGCGCTTGCGCCCCGCCTGCACGTCCAGCTCGACGATGCGCAGCGGCACCACGCGCCCCACGCCCGGCAGCACCTCGCGGATCGCCGCGGCGTCGGCCAGCGTCAGCCCGGGGCTGAAGGGGCGGCCCTGCTCCTCGTCGTCGGGCGCCGGCGGCGGCTTGTCGACGACCAGCAGGTTATCGATGCCCAGCAGCGCGAACTGCGCCATCACCTGCCGGCGCGCGCCCTCGCCGATCGACAGCATGGCGATGACCGCCGCCACGCCGAAGACGATGCCCAGGGTGGTCAGCAGCGAGCGCAGGCGGTGGGCCGCGAGGCCCGCCACGCCGACGCGCGCCGTCTGCAGCAGGGGCATGCTCAGGGCTTCGCCTCCCGCGCCGCGTCCGGGTCGGGGGCCGCCGGCAGCGGCTGCTGCGGGTCCCGCAGCGAGACCGTCTCGCCCGCCTCCAGGCCGGACTCGATCACCACGAAGTCGTCGCTGCGCTCCCCGAGCGTCACCGGCCGCGCCGCGACGCGGCCGTCGACCGCGAAGACCACGCTGCCGCCGTCGCGCTCGAAGACCGCCTCCAGCGGCACGGTCACCACGTCGGCCAGGCGCGCGACGATGATCCGGCACTGGGCGGTCATGCCGGGGCGCAGGTCGCCGGCCGCGCCCTCGATGAAGACGTCGACGTCGAAGACCTTGACCTTGGCCTCGCCCTCGGCCCGCGCGAGCGTGGCGATGCGCGTGACCTTGCCACGGAACTCCAGGCCGGCCAGGGCGTCGACCGTGACGACCACCTCCTGGTCCACGGCGATCTGCCGCACGTCGATCTCGTTGACCCGCGTGCGCACCTGCATCTGCGAGAGGTCGGGCAGGTCGATCAGCTCCATGCCGGGCCAGGCCTGGTCGCCGACCTTGATCTTGCCCCCGCGGAAGCTCTTGTAGACGACCAGCCCGGGCTCCGGCGCCGTGATCGTCAGCGACGCGAGCGCCTCGCGCGCCTGCGCCATCTGCATCTCGGCGTTGCGCACGTCGTACTGGGCCTTGGCCAGTTCGGCCTCGGCGATGATCCGCTGGGCGGCCAGCCGGTCTCCGGCCTCGCGCAGCGACAGCTCGGCCTTCTTCAGCTCCAGCTCCTGCTCGCGGCGGCGCACCTCGGCCTCGAAGGCCATCAGGTCGTAGCGCAGCCGGGTCTGCTCGTAGCCGTACTCCTGGTTCAGGCGCGCGCTCTCCAGCTCCGCGAGGCGCTGGTCGATCTCGGCCCGCCGCCGCGCCAGCTCGGCCCGCGCGTTCAGCAGCGAGTTCTCGACCTGGTCGAGCTGCTGGCTGGTCGTGGTCTGGTCGAGCTGGACCAGGAAGTCGCCCTCCTTGACCACGCTGCCCTCGGGCGCCATCTGCGCGATCTGCACCGCGTCCCACGAGAACCCCGTGCGCTGGCGGGAGACGCTGCGGCTTTTGACGGCCTCCACCTGGCCGACGGTGGCCACGTCGATGACAAGTTCACCCCGCGTCGCGATGGCGGTCACCAGCGCGTCCGGACGCCGGCGCGAGCCCAGGGCCAGGATCGCCGCCAGCAGCAGCGCCGCCGGGACAGCGACCGTCAGGATGCGTCGACGGGACGGGATGGTCATTCTTCCTCTTTCGGGGGCGCGGCGACCAGTTCGGTGCCGGCGGGCAGTCCGGTGCCGTCGGCCGCGCCCGACGCCACCGCCACGGTCATCGCCGTCACGGCGACGGGCCGCACCGGCTGCGGCCGCGGCCAGCTGGCGCGAGGGTAGACCAGCCACTCGCCGTCGCGCTCGACCACCGCGGAGCGCGGCACGAGCACGGCGTCGGCGACCTCGCCGAGCCCGATCTCCACGATGGCCGTCATCCCCGGCCGCAGCCGCGGGTCCGACCCGTCGATGCGGGCCACGGTCGCGAACCCGCGCACGCCGGTGCCCGTCTCCAGCTCCGCGGCCAGGCGGGCGACGCTCTCGATGCGGCCGGTGAAGACCGCTTCGGGGTACGCCTCCAAGCGCAGCGTCACCGGCAGGCCGGTCGCCACGCGGTGGCGGTCCACCTCGTGCACCATCATGGTCACCTGCATCGCCGACAGGTCCGGGATCTGGATGATGGGCCGCCAGGGATCGATCGCGTCGCCGACCCGGGGCTTGGTGCGCTTGCCCTGGCGGTCCTCCTGCTCGAGGTAGACCACCAGCCCCGGCAGCGGCGCCAGCAGCGACCTGGCCCGCCGCCGCTCCAGCAGCGACGCCCGCTCGGTGCGCGCGTCGTCCAGTTCGAGGTCCGCCTTGGCCAGGGCCAGGCTGTCCAGCACCGCCTGCGCCACGAGCTTCGCGCGGGCTTCGTCCAGCGCGATGCGGGCGCGCTCGGCCGTCAACTGGGACTCCTGACGGCGGGTCTGCGATTCGAACTGCAGCTTGGTGAGCTGCAGCAGCGCCTGCTCGCGGCTCAGTTCGGCCATGGCCACCGCGTCGACCAGCGCCTGCCGCTGGCTGGACTGGCTGGCGACCGTCCCCTCCCGCTGGGCGTCGAGGTTGCGCAGGCGGTCCTCGACGTCGGCCAGGGGCCGCGCCAGGGAGCTGTCGTCGAAGCGCGCGACGGTGTCGCCCACCGCCACGACGGTCCCCTCGGGCGCCAGCTCGACGATGATCAGCGAGGTCTGCCAGTCCGGCGGCGGCCGCAGGTCCTGCGCGCGCACGGCGGCGATCTCGCCGGTCTCGACCATGACCAAGGGCAGCGTCCCGCGCTCGGCTCGGACGACAGAGCGGGCGTCGTCGCCCGCGCAACCGGCGAGCAACGGCAGCAGGATCCAGGGCCAGCGGCGATGTTGTCGTAGGGTCTTCAGGATACAGGCTCCCTCATAGGTACCGACGATAGCATGGGAAACAATGGTACATCCAGCCGGGAGTGCGGGTTCCGCCCGCGGATCAGGTCTGGACTCGCGACTGAATCGGCGCCTACAGTCGGGGACGGGCGATCATCGTCGCCCAGGCACGAAATAGGCAACACGTAAGATGCCGGACCGGAGGACCATGCAACTCTCGTGCAGGTGGATCGGCTTGTGCCTGGCGCTCGCCTACCTCGGGGTCGGCGCCACGGCGCACTCCGCCGACGCGCCACTTCCGGAGCCTCGCCTGGCGGAAGAACTCGTCCCCGAAGACCCGCTGGTCCTCGAATGGCTCAAACAACTGCAGGACGCCTCGTCGCCCGGCGCTTACCCGCTGCCTTCGAGCTACGGGGACAACGAGGCCCAGACCTTCAACAACGCCCTGGCCGCCATGGCGTTCACGCTCAAGGGCGAGCACGCCCGCGCGCGACGCATCCTGGATTTCTACGCCCGGGCGACCGACCGCGACAACCAGGATCCGACGCTGCAGAACTTCTTCTACAAGGGCGAAGCCCGCGGCTTCTACCAGCACGTCCGACACCATGCGGACGGCGACGTCGCGGCGCTGCACACCACGGACGCCGATCGCTGGATCGGCGACCTGGCCTGGCTCCTGCTGGCGTGCGAATACCACGACCAAAGCTGCCACGAATCACGTTATGCGGAGCTGAGCGGCCTGATCCGCGACCTGCTGCTCGGCTTCTATCAGGACGCCGAGACCGGCCGCGGCGGATTCATCCAGCACGGTTGGCGACGGGGCGATACCCGCCTGCACGAGGATTCCGGCCACCACGAGGGCAACATCGACTGCCGTGCGGCGCTGCGCGTCTGCGGTCGGGGGGAGACGGCCGATCGGATCGGCCTCTGGCTCGCCGACGTCGTCCAGGGCGACTCCCTGCCACTGGACCTCTACACGTGGCGCGTCCTGGCCGAAGGACCGGAGGCGCGCGGCCTCATGGACATCCCCGAGTCCGATCCGCGGTACCGCAAGACCCTGACCGTGCGCGGGCGCCCAGTGACGGGGTTCTTCCACGGGCCCGATCTCGAGGTCGACAACATCTGGCCCGATGGGACCGGTCACGCCGCCTGCGCGTACGCCGCCTGCGGCGACACCCTGCATGCCAACTTCTACGCCAACCAGCTCGACCTGCTGCTGATCACCGAGATCATCGGTGGCGTCGAGGTGCGCGGGTTGCCGTACGCGGTCAACCGGACGGGTGGGTATCAGTGGGTCGACCCCGAGCGGGGATTCCTGTCGGCGGCCGCCTGGTACATCTTCGCCAAGAATCGGTTCAATCCGCTGCGGTGGGCGCCGGCACGCTGAAATGACGGGCGAGGCCGACGAACCAGATCGGCCGGCCGGCGTGCTTGTCGTCCCGAGGCTCAGGCCAGCGGGTAGTCCAACCCCTCGCACGGCCGACCCAGCAGACGGCACATCGCGGTGATCTGGCCCTGGTGGTGGAAGACGTGCGTCAGCACGCGCAGCACCACGTGCTGCGGCGCGAGCGTCTTCTCCCGGTTCCCCCAAGTCGTCATCGGTCGGGCCGCGGCCAGTTCCGCCGCGGACACGCCGCACAGGTACGCCTCGGTCGCCGCGTAGACCTGCCCGCGGAAGCGCTCGAGCGCCTCGATCGTCGGGTAGTCGGGCGCGTCCTCGTCGGCGTTGATCCGGCCCTGCAGCACGCCGATCCAGTAACGCTGCGCGCCGATGACGTGGTGCAACTGCAGGTGGACGGTCGTGTACCCGAACCCCGGCAGCTCGCGGTGCAGCTCTTCGGGGGTGAAGCCACGGCAGTGGGCGAGCAGCGCCGCCAGTCCGCGGTGGGCGCGCTCGTGCAGGTCGAGCAGGGATCCGGGCGAGTGCATGCCGCACCTCCGAGCCATGGAGAGTCGGACCCGTCAGAAGCGGACGGCCGCCCCGGCGACCAGGTAGTGGAAGAGCGAGAAGGTGTAGACCTCGTCGTTGTCCGCGCCGCCCTCCAGGATCCGATAGCCGGCGGTGAGGCTCAAGCTATGCGGCAGATCGCGCTGGACCGCGAACAGGACATCCTCGGCCCGCCCCTGTGGGGCGGCCAGCGCCTCCCCGTCCACCAGCAACCGCCAGCCCTCCGCGGGCGCCCAGACGACGTCGAAGCTCAGCAGCGGGACGACTCCCGTGTTGGTCTTCTCCGCACTCAGCCCTGCTGCTTCCAGCTTGATCGCCGCGTCGCGGACCTTCAGGGCGCCGCCGAGCCCGAACCGCCATTGGCCCGAACCCGCGAAACGGTAGCGGTAG
>JAURXS010000209.1 GCA_030654305.1 bacterium
CGCCTCGGGCAACTTCTGGAACGGGATGAGCTCGTCCGACTTCAGCCGCTCGGGCTGGTGCCCGGGCGCGGCCGTGAGCGCGGTGCCGGTGCCGCTGCCGGGGCTGACGCCCGGCCGCCACACGGTGCGCGTCGCGATCCCCCTGGGGGCTCCCGAGGGCGACAGCTTCAGCGCTTGGAACGTGTCCGGGGTGCTGGTGGGCGAGCGGTAGGCGGCGGGGCGTCGTCCAACGACCCGATCTCGGCCAGCCTCTCGAGCAGGCGTCGCACGTGGCCGTCCACGATCATCGTCTCCCAGAATCCGTCACCGAAACGCTCGCCGCGGACGCAATAGGTGAGCAACGTCTTGATCCGTGCCAGATCGGCGGCCCTGATGGCCTCGTGGTCGTCGAGCATCGAGCCCGCTTCCGCGGGGCTGTAGCCGGAATCGGTCCAGCACTCTCGAGCCGCCAGACGGAAGAAATGCTCGACCTCCTCGGCGTAATCCGGGTAGGTCATCGTGGTGACGCCGTTCTCTCCCGTCGAACAACCGGACCGATCCACGACCGGCTCGAACCCGTCCGCATAGAGGATCGACAGGTAGGAGACGAGTTCGGCGATTTCCCTCTTGGTCGGATTCCGTGAAATCATCATCGCCTCACGCGCCCGCGTACAGCGCCTTGCTCAGGTACTTCATCTCCGAATCCACCGCCACGGTGACCATCGTGCCGCCGGCCTGTTCCAGGATCTCCTCGCCCATGCGGTCGTAGCCGCGCAGCTGGTCGGCGTTGTTGAGCTGGTCGATCCAGCAGCAGCCCGGTTCGGCGGCGAGGCCGCGCGCCGTCTCGATCATCGCGAGCGTCAGGGCCCTGGTCGTGCCGCCGGTGGGACTGGGGACCAGCGCGAGGCGGGCGCCCAGGGCCTGCATGTGGTCGCGCTTCTCCCGGCTGAAGGCGTCCGAGGTCACGATCCGCAGGGGGATGCGCTTCGCGGCGCACACGAAGGCCAGCGAGACGCCCGTGCTGCCGCCCGTGTACTCGACCACCGAACCGCCCGGGGACAGCCGGCCGTCGGCTTCGGCCGTTGTGACCATCGCCAGCGCCATGCGGTCCTTCATGCTGCCGGCGGATGTTTCATGTCGCACTCACACGTGCTGATTCCGACAGGAAAGGCCGTCTAACTCCTCGCCGCCTCCCGCCTGAACGCCAGCACCGCCCCCCCGAACGCCGTCACCCCCATCCCCAGCAGCGTCAGCAGCTCGCCGGCGAGATCCGCCAGCCCCGCCCCCCGCAGCAGCACCCCGCGCGCGATGTCCATGAAGTACCGCATGGGGTTGATCCGCGTCAGCCAGCGCGCCCACTCCGGCATGTTGTCGACGGGGAAGAAGAACCCGCTGAGCATGATGGCGAAGACCAGGAAGAACCAGACCGTGAACATCGCCTGCTGCTGCGTGTTCGAGGCCGCCGAGGCCAGCAGCCCCAGCCCCAGGGTCACCAGCAGGTAGGCCAGCACGCCCAGCAGCAGCACCCACGGCGAGCCCAGCATCGGCACGTGGAACCACAGGCGGGCGAACAGCGTGGCCAGCGTCAGGTCGAACAGCGCGATCAGCCCGAACGGCAGCGTCTTGCCGACCACGTACTGCAGCGGCGTCAGCGGCGTGACCAGGACCTGGTCGAGGGTGCCCAGCTCCTTCTCCCGCACCACGGCCATGCCGGTGGCCAGGGCGGAGATGATCGTCACCAGCATGACGATCACGCCCGGCACCATGAACAGGCGGCTCTCCAGCTCGGGGTTGTACAGGAACCGCACGACCGTCTCCACGCGCGGCGCGGACGCGGCCGCGCCCGCGTGCGCCGCCGCGAAGCGTTGCGCCTCCTGCATCGCGATGGCGCCGGCGTACCCGGCGCCGCGTCCGGCGAGGCTGCTGTTGGTGCCGTCGACGTCGATGCCCAGCGAGGGCGCGCGTCCGGCCAGCGCGTCGCGCTCGAAACCAGCCGGCACGCGCACCGCCAGGTCGCAGGCCCCGGCCCGCAGCAGGGCCTCCAGCTCGTCGCCGTCGCGGGCCACGGGCCCCGGCACGAAGATGTCCGAGGCCGGGAAGGCGTCCAGGACGGCGCGGCTCAGCGCGGTGCGGTCCTCGTCCAGGGTCGCGACCCGCACGTTGCGCAGGTCGTTGTTCAGGGCGTAGGACAGCACCAAAAGCTGGAAGATCGGCAGCGCGAACACGACCCGCAGCAGGGCGGTGTCGCGGCGCAGCTGTTTGAACTCCTTGCGCACGAGGCAGAGCAGCGCTCTCAAGCCTTCACTCCAGTCTGAGGCGGAAGCTGCGGATCGCGAGGGTCAGCAGCACCGCCGCCATGACGACCAGCGCCGCGGTCTGCAGGGGGAACCAGGCCTGGCCCTTGAGCATGATGCCGCGCAGCACCACCAGGAAGTGCGTCGCCGGCAGCAGGCGGCAGACGACCTGCAGCGGCCCCGGCATGCTGGCGATCGGGAACACGAAGCCCGACAGGATCATCGTCGGCAGCATGGTGACCATCAGCGCGGCCATCATCGCCACGCGCAGGCTGGGCGAGCGGGCCGAGATCAGCAGCCCCAGCGACAGCGCGATGACGATGAACAGCAGGCAGTAGGCCGCCAGCAGCCACCACGAACCGGCCATCGGCACGCCGAAGACCCACTTGCCGGCCAGCAGCACCATCGCGCAGTCCAGGGCGCCGAGCGCCACGTAGGGCAGCACCTTGCCCACGATCACCTGCGCCGGGGTCACCGGCGTGGTCAGGATCTGCTCGAGCGTGCCGGCCTCCTTCTCGCGGGTGATGGCGATGCTCGTCAAGAGCGCGCAGATCATCATCAGCACCAGCGCCACCAGGCCCGGCACCACGAAGCGCGCGCTGACCAGCTCGGGGTTGAACCAGACCCGCGTGCGGGCGTCGAAGGGGGCCGCGAGGCCCGCGTCGCGCAGCAGGTCGCGGTTGACCAGCGCGACCACGGCCTGCAGGTAGTTGGCGACCGTGGCCGCGGTCGAGGCGTCGGCGCCGTCCACCAGGATCTGGACCCGGGCCCCGCCGCGGGCGAGGTCCTCGCCGTAGCCGCGCGGCACCACCAGCGCGGCCTGCAGGCGCCCCTGCCGGAAGCCGGCCTCGATCGCGTCGCGCCCGTCCAGGCGCTCCGCCTCGATGATGAAGCCGCTGGAGGTCATCGCGCGCAGCAGCTCGCGGCTGCGGTCGCCGCCGTCGAGGTCGAGCACGCCGACCCGCAGGTCGCGCAGCTCCATGTCGATGACCGCGCCGTAGAGCAGCACCATCGTCAGGGGCATCAGCAGCGCCACGGCCAGGCTGCGCCGGTCGCGCAGGATGTGCAGGAACTCCTTGCCGGCCACCGCGAGGATCCGGTTCATGCGTCCACCAGCCTGAGGAAGACGTCCTGCATGTCGGCGCCGCCTGTGCGGGCCTTCAGGCCCGACGGCGTGTCCAGGGCCACGATCCTGCCCTGGACCATGATCGAGACGCGGCCGCAGTACTCGGCCTCGTCCATGTAGTGCGTGGTGACGAAGACCGTGACCCCGTCGGCCGCCTGCTCGTAGATCAGGTCCCAGAAGCCGCGCCGCGCGACGGGGTCCACGCCGCCGGTGGGCTCGTCCAGGAACAGCACCCGCGGGCGGTGGGCCAGGGCGCAGCCCAGCGACAGCCGCTGCTTGTAGCCCAGGGGCAGCGAGCCGGTCAGCCGGCCGCGCTCGGCGTCGAGGCCGAGACGCGGCAGCAGCTCGTCGGCCCGCGCCGCCAGCTCCGCGCGCCCGAGCCCGTACACGCCGCCGAAGAATTCCAGGTTCTCCAGCACCGTCAGGTCCTCGTAGAGGCTGAAGCGCTGGCTCATGTAGCCGATGCGCCGCTTGAGCGCGCCGGTGTCGCGGCCGACGCGGCAGCCGGCCACGCGCGCCTCGCCCCCGCTGGGCGGCAGCAGCCCGCAGAGCATGCGGATCGCCGTGGTCTTGCCGGCCCCGTTGGCGCCCAGGAAGCCGAAGATCTCCCCGCCCGCGACCTCGAGGTCGAGCGACTCGACGGCCGTGAAGTCGCCGAAACGCCGCGTCAGCCCGCGGGCGAACACCGCCGCTTCCCCGCTCACGGCGTCGCCTCCCCGCCGGCCGGCGCCGTCATCAGTTCCACGAACGCGTCCTCGATGCCCGGCGCGACCGGGTGCAGTTCCACCCCGGCGCCCGCGAGCAGGCGGGCGACCTCGTCGGCCTGCGCCGCGTCGTCGTGCACCACGTGCAGGCGGTCGCCGTAGCGGTGGACCTTCACGCCCGGCCGGGGCGAGGCCGCCAGGCGGGCCAGGGCTTCGGGCAGGCCCGCGCCGCGCACCTCCAGCAGGCGGCGCGGGAAGGCCGCCGCCACCTCGTCCGGGGTCCCGCGGGCGATGGCCCGGCCCTCGTGCATCAGCACGACCTCGTCGCAGAGGCCGGCCTCGTCCATGTACGGCGTGCTGACCAGCAGGGCGAGGTTGCGGCCGGCCAGATCGCGCAGGATGCGCCAGAACTCGCGGCGGCTGACCGGGTCCACGCCGGTGGTGGGCTCGTCGAGGACCAGCACCTCGGGGGTGTGGATGAGCGTGCAGCTCAAGGCCAGCTTCTGCTTCATGCCGCCCGACAGCTGGCCGGCGCGTCGCTTGCGGAACGGGCCGAGCCGGCTGAATTCCATCAGCTCGGCCTCGCGGCGCACGCGTTCGGACGCCGGCACGCCGAACAGGTCGGCGAAGAAGCGCAGGTTCTCCCCCACGGTCAGGTCCGGGTAGAGGCTGAAGCGCTGGGGCATGTAGCCGAGATGCTCGCGCACGGCGCGGGGTTCGCGGGCGCTGTCGCGACCGAGCACCCGCGCGACGCCTGCGTCGGGCCGCAGCAGGCCGCAGATCACGCGCATGGTCGTGGTCTTGCCGGCGCCGTCGGGGCCGATCAGGCCGCAGATGCGGCCCGGGGCCACGGCGAGGTCCAGGCCGCGGACCGCCGCGCGTTCGCCGTAGGACTTGTGCAGGCCCTCGACCCGGATGGCCGCTCCGCTCATGTCGTCGGCCGCGTTCAAGGCAGCCGCACCTCCGCCGGCATCCCCGCGTGCAGCCGGCCGTCGGGGTTGGCGACGCTCACCTTCACCGCGTGCACGAGCTGGGCCCGCGCGTGGCGGGTCTGCGCGTTCTTGGGCGTGAACTCCGCCTCTTCGCTGATCCAGGCGACGCGGCCGGTGAAGGCCTCGCCGGGCAGCGCGTCCACCGCGACCGGCAGGTCCTGCCCCAGGCGCACGCGGTCGAGGTCGGGCGCCTCGAGGAAGACCCGCAGCTCGAGCCGCGTGAGGTCGGCCAGACGCAGCGCCGTGCGGCCGGCAACGGCCACCTCGCCGGGCTCCAGGCTCCGCGTCAGCACCGTGCCGTCCAGCGGCGACAGCAGGACGCCCTCGCGCAGCTGGCGGTCCAGCACGGCCAGGCCCGCGGCGAGGCGGACCATCTCGGCGTCCAGGGCGGCGATGCGCGCGCGGGCCCCCTCGATGCGGTCGTCGGCCACGTCGCGCTGGGCGGCGAGGTCGTCGATGCGCTGGCGCGTGGCGCTGCCCTGCGCCAGCAACACCTCGGCGCGCTCGAGCGTGGTCGCCGCGAGGGCGCGCTGGCGGCGGGTCTGCTCCAGGTCGGCCGTCGCGGCGCGACGCTCCGCCACCAGGCTCTCGCGGCGGGCGGCGGTCTCGGCGCGCTGCAGGGCGATCAGCTCGTTGTCCAGGATCACCAGCGTGTCGCCGCGGGCGACGAGCTGGCCCTCGGCGGCGAACACGGCCAGCGCCCGCCCGCCGATCACCGGCGCGACGTCGACGACCGTGGCCTCGAAGGTCCCGGACGGATCGGGCAACGCCTTGCCGCCGCAGCCGGCCAGCGCGGCGAGGCAGACGAGCGCGATCGTGGTGGTGACGGTGCGGTTCATGATCTCTCCCGTGCGGTTAGCGGCCGAGGGTCCAGAGCAGCGACGCCTCGGCGAGGCGCTGCCGCGTGCGGACCAGGGACAGTTCGAATTCGGCGGCGGTCACGTCGTCCAGGGCGTCGAGGTACTCGCTCTCGCTGGCGTCGGCCCGCTCGTAGCGCGCGCCGACCATCTCGCCGATCCGACGAGCGAGCTCGGCGCGCTCGGTCGCCCGGTCCAGTTCCTCGCGGGAGGCGGCCAGGTCCAGCCGCGCCGCGGCGTTCGCGGCGGCGACGGCCTCCTGCAGGTCACGATGCCGCGCCGCCGCTTGGAGGGAGCGCGCCGCCGCCTGCGAGGCGCGCCGACTGCGGGCGCCGCCGTCCCACAGCGGCCAATCCAGGCTCACCCCCGCGGTGGCGTAGCTCATCCAGTCGTTGGTGAGCTGGTCGACGCCCGGGCGGCCGTAGTGGGCCGCCAGTTCGCCCCCGATGCGGGGCAGCAGCCTCCCGCGGGCCGCCGCGGCCAGGTGGTCCTGGCGGGCGCGCTCCGCCTGCAGGGACGCCAGGTCCGGCCGTTCCCCGACCGCCGCGGGGACGACGCCGTCCTCGAACAGCGAGGCGGCGAGATCCCCCGCCGGCAACACGATCTCGCCCGCGAGACCGACCAGTCGGCCGAGCGTCACCCCCGCCGAATCCCGCGCCGCCGCCGCGCGCGTCCGCCGCTGCTCGACGTCGCGCAGGCGGGTGACCGCGCGCAGGCGCATCTCCTCGCTGGCGGCGCCGGCCGCCAGGGCGCCGGCGACCTCATCGGCGTGGCGCCGCAGTCTCGTGGCGGCCAGATCGGCGGCCGCGAGCTGGGACTCCCGGCCCAGCGCCGCGTAGAACGCCCGACGCACCGCGAGGCTGAGGTCCTCGGCCGCCGCCGCGGTCCGCAGCACCGCCGCCCGACTCCCCGCCGCCGCCGCCGCGGCCGTGCCTGACAGTTCGCCGCCCGTGTACAGCGGCAGCGACAGGGCCAGGTTCACGTCGGCCACGTGCCCGTCGCCGAAGGACAGCGTGCGCGAGGGCAGCCCCGGCGCCAGGCTGATCTCCGCCTCCATCGATTCGCTGGCGTAGCGGTAGGTCGCCCCCAGCCCGAGCGCGGGCAGGCGCCGCGCCGCCGCCTCGTCGGCCGCGGCCGCGGCCTCCGCCATGGCCGCCCGCAGCTCCTCGAGCCGCGGCGCCGCGGCGTGCGCCCGCTGCAGGCAGGCTTCCAGGTCCAGGCGCGCGGCGGTGTCCGACGCCGCGACTCCCGTCGCCAGCGCCACGCAACACAACACGCACCAGACGGATCCGATCGTTGTCATCTTCGCTCCTCGTCCGCCGGCGCCGCGAGGATCCCGCCGCGGATCAGGTTCGTCAGCTGCGCGCGGTGCCGCGCCCAGGCTTCGTCGTCGGCCAGGGAGAAACCCATGACCTCGTGCGCGATCGGCTCCATGAAGACCAGTCCGAAGGCGTTGGCGATCAGGAACATCAGCAGCGAGGCGGGCGCCGCGTCGACCAGGCGGCCGGCGCTCTGCGCTTCGCCGATGAGGCCGAGCAGTTCGGCGCTGACCCCGAGCACGCCGTGCCGCCCCAGCTCCCGCACCGCGCGGCGCAGCCGGTCCGGCTCGGTGGCCAGCACCAGCCGCAGCAGCTGCAGGCGGACACGGTCGCGACGCAGCTCGTCGAGCATGCGCACCGGGTACTGCACGAAGAGCTCGGCGGGATCGAGATCGCCGTCGAGCCCGCCCACCACGGCGCCGATCATCGACAGGACCTCGCGGGTCACCACGGCGTCGACCAGGCGATCCTTGGTGCCGTAGTAGTAGTGGATCATCGCCTGGTTGACCCCGGCCTCGCCCGCCACCAGCCGCATGCTCAGCCCCGCGAGCCCTTTCTCGGCCAGCAGGGCGCGGGTGGCCGCCAGGATCCGCCCCGGCGGCGAATCCGCCGCGGGCGGCGCCAGTTCCGGCGGCAGGTGCGCCAGCACCTCCCGCAGCCTCCCGACCGGTGTCCGTTCGTCCATGCCGTCCCTTTCTCGAATCAGTTCCGATCATGATAGACTAATCGATTGATTAAATCAATCGAACAATCCAATATAATCGCAACATGCTGCCAATGATGCAGTTATCGCGTCGACGGCGTCAGAACTGGAAGTAGATGAATGGCGGGTTGCTGTAGACGCGGTAGACCGCCGCCGCCAGGGTGATCCCCATCAGCGTCGTCCCCACCGAGAACCGCAGCCAGGGGCGCCGCGAATCGGCCAGCCAGGTGTGGCTGCCCGTCGCCTCCTGCACGACGTCCAGCGTCAGCATGATCGCGCAGACCACGAAGACGTGCGCGGCGCCGAACGTGAACAGGCCCCGGCCGGCGGCGATCCCCGTCATGATCTTCCAGGCGGTCGGGAAGTCGGGCGAGCGGAACAGGATCTTGGCGATGCCGAGCAGGTGGAAGGTGACGACCACCTTCACCACGTCCCAGGCGAAGGCGCGCGGCGCGCGCGGCCAGTGCAGGTCGACCTTGCGCCCGTCGGTCAGGCGGTAGAGCACCAGGTAGAAGCCGTTGAACACGCCCCAGGCCACGAACGTCCAGCTCGCGCCGTGCCAGAGCCCGCCCAGGAACATCGTCACCATCAGGTTGACGTAGCCGCGCAGGCGGCCCTTGCGGTTGCCGCCCAGCGGGATGTAGAGGTAGTCCATCAGCCAGGTCGACAGCGACACGTGCCAGCGCTTCCAGTATTCGGCGGGGCTGCGGCTGAGGTTCGGCGCGCGGAAGTTCTCCATCAGCTCGAAGCCCAGCAGGTGCGAGACGCCGCGGGCGATGTCCGAGTAGCCCGAGAAGTCGCCGTAGATCTGGAAGCAGAAGGCGTACACGCCGGTCAACAGTTCCCCGGCGGTGCAGGCGCCGGGATCGTTCCAGACCTGGGTCACGTAGGGCGCCAGCGTGTCGGCCACGAAGAGCTTCTTGAAGAAGCCCATCAGGATCAGGTTCAGGCCCGTCTCGACCTGGCGCCGGGTCACCGTGCGGGGCTGCTGGACCTGCGGCAGCAGGCGGGTCGCGCGCTCGATCGGACCGGCCACGAGCTGGGGAAAGAAGGCCACGAACAGCGAGAATTCGATCAGGTCGTGCGACGGCTCCAGGCGGCGGCGGTAGACGTCGATCGTGTAGCTCATCGTCTGGAACGTGTAGAAGCTGATGCCCACCGGCAGCAGCACCCGCAGCAGCGGGACGTGGGGCTCCATCCCGAAGGACTCGATCAGCACGCCCATCGAGTCGACGAAGAAGTTGAAGTACTTGAAGAAGCCCAGCAGGCCGAGGTTCGTCGCCATGCTGACCAACAGCAGGCGCTTGCGCGCGGACGGGTCGTCGGTGCGGCCCATGCGGGCGGCGGCCCAGAAGTCGACGCCGGAGGAGACCCACAGCAGCAGCAGGAAGCGCCAGTCCCAGTAGCCGTAGAACACGTAGCTGGCGACCAGCAGGAACACGTTCTGCGGCCGGTGCCGCAGGCGCGGGTAGACCAGCAGGACCACGGCCATGAAGACCAGGAAGATCAGCGAATTGAACAGCATGGCCGGGACATTAGCCGCGCCGGCCCGCGCCTGTCAAAGACCGTGTTGACCGCCGCCGGACCGGCCGCGACACTGGGCGCATGGACGCCGCCCACCACCTCCTGGAACCCGTCGACCACGTGAAGCCGTTCTGGCGCCTCGTCGAGGCGTTCCGCGCCGGGGGTGCGACGGAGCCGGTCCTGTTGGACAGCGCGAACGGCGACGCCCAATTCGGGCGCTTCTCGTACCTGGGGATCGGCGAGACGGCGACCTTCGAGGCGCGCCGGCGACCGGACGGGCGGGCCGACGTCGAAACCCGCACCGGTGGCGCGACGCGCCGTCTGCCCGGCGTCGACCCCTTCGCAGCGCTGCGGGCCTGGCGCCGCGACACGGCGGCGCCGGCCGGAGCCCTGCGAGCGGCGCGCTTCCCTTTCGTCCACGGGATCGTCGGCTGGTTCGGCTACGAGGCGGGCCACTGCCTGGAGTCCTTCCCCGACACCGGGCGCGACGACCTGGGTCTGCCGGACCTGCGCTTCGTGAGGCACGAAGCCCTGCTCGTGCGCGACCACGGCGCGGGCCGCACCTGGCTGTCGGCCGTCGGACGCGGTCCCGACGGCGACGCCGCCCGCCGCGACGCCGACCGCATCGCCGGCGCGGTCCGCGACCGGCTCGCGTCCTGGGGGCCCCCGGCGCTGCCGCGGCGCCGTCCCCGCGCACGGCCGACGCCGTCGCAGGACGGCCCCGAGGACTACGTGGCCCGCGTGGCCGCCGTCCAGCGCGACATCCGTGACGGGCGCGTCTTCGAATGCTGCCTCACGCGCCGCCTCGAACTGGAACTGCGGGCGGACCCCTGGCGCCTCTACGGCAAGCTGCGCTTCGTCAACGAGCCGACCTTCGGCGCCTGGCTGACCCGCGGCGACGTCGCCGTGCTCTGCGCCTCGCCCGAGCGCTTCCTGCGCCTCGACCGCGACCGCCGGCTCGAGACGCGCCCGATCAAGGGCACCCGTCCCAGCAGCCCCGAACCCTACGAAGACGCCGCGTTGCGCGACGAGCTGG
>JAURXS010000210.1 GCA_030654305.1 bacterium
GGCGGCGGCGGGCCTGCCGCAGGCCGAGGTGCTGACCGCGGCGCCGGACGGCGGGATCGCCGCCGGCGCGGGCGGCCGCGAGCTCGCGCCCTGGCTCCTGGGCCTCGCCGCGCTGATCCTGCTGGCCGAGACCAGGCTGTCGCGCCGCGCCGCCTGACGGCTCGCCCGCGGTCTTGATTCCCGCAGGCGATGGGTTACCCTTGTCCGGGGACGGGCCCGGTCCTGATTGGCGGCCCGTCCGCCGCCGCCAACGCGAGGTCTACCGCCATGTGGGATTACTCCGAGAAGGTCCTCGACCACTTCATGAACCCCCGCAACGTGGGCGCGCTCGACGACGCCGACGGCGTCGGCGAGGTGGGCTCGATGGCCTGCGGCGACGCCCTGCGCCTGTGCTTCAAGCTCGGCCCGGACGGGCGCATCGTCGACGCCCGCTTCCAGACCTTCGGCTGCGGCAGCGCCATCGCCTCGTCGTCGATGCTCACCGAGATGCTCAAGGGCTTGACCCTCGAGCAGGCGGCGCGCATCAGCAACGAGGACATCGCTCGCGAGCTGGACGGCCTGCCGCGCGAGAAGATGCACTGCTCGGTCATGGGTCGCGAGGCGCTCGAGGCGGCCATGGTCGACTACTACCACCGCCAGGGGCGCGACGTGCCCTGCGGCCTGCTGGTCCAGGACGTCGAGATCTGCCACTGCTTCCAGGTCAGCCGCGAGACGATCGTCAAGACGATCCGGCAGTACCGCCTGCGCGAGATCGAGGACGTCACCCACTACACCAAGGCCGGCGGCGGCTGCACGTCCTGCCACCACGACATCCGCCACCTCATCGAGGAGGTCTGGCAGGAGCTCGAGGCCGCGCCCGCGGGCCTGGTGCAGGTCGAGCTGCCTGCGGCCGGCGACGAGCGGTCCCGCCAGATCCGCGAGGTGCTCGAGAACGACATCGCCCGCGCCCTGCGCACCGACGGCGGCGACATCGAACTGGTCGCGATCCGGGGCCACCGCGTCCACGTGAAGCTGACCGGCGCCTGCGCCAGCTGCCCCTCCTCCGGCGCCACCATCAAGGGCTGGGTCGAACAGCAGCTGCGCGAGCACGTGAGCCCGGACCTCGAAGTCGTCGAGGAGAAGTCGTGACGTTCAACCTGCAGGAAGGCCTGCCGCCGCGCCCGCCGGACGGGGTCTACCTCGACAACAACGCGACGACCCGCGTCGCGCCGGAAGTCGTCGAGGCCATGCTGCCCTACCTGTCCGGCAACTACGGCAACCCGTCGAGCATGCACGCCTTCGGCGCCGCGGCGGGCCGCGCCGTCGACCGCGCCCGCGTCCAGACGGCCGCGCTGATCGGGGCGGCGCTGCCGGCGGAGATCGTCTTCACGGCCGGCGGTTCCGAGAGCGACAACCTCGCGATCGTCGGCACGCTGCGCGCCCACCCCGGGAAGCGCCACCTCGTGACCACGTCGGTGGAGCACCCGGCGGTGCTCGGCCTCTGCCGCGAGCTGCAGAGCCGGCAGGGCTACGAGGTCGACTACCTGCCGGTGGACGCGCTCGGCAACCTGGATCCCGACGACCTGCGGCGCGTCCTGC
This sequence comes from bacterium, assembly GCA_030654305.1. Classification (NCBI taxonomy): domain Bacteria; species bacterium. The sequence goes on from JAURXS010000210.1 coordinate 1,579, forward strand.
GGCCCGACACCGCGGTGGTCAGCGTCATGGCGGCCAACAACGAGACCGGGGTCGTCTTCCCGGTCGAAGAGATCGGCCGGATCGTCAAGGAGCACGGCGCCGTCTACCACGTGGACGCCGTGCAGGCGGTCGGCAAGCTGCCGCTGGACATGGCCGGCTCCACCGTCGACCTGCTGTCGCTGTCGGGGCACAAACTCCACGCGTGCAAGGGCGTCGGCGCGCTGTACGTGCGGCGCGGCACGAAGCTGCGCCCGCTGATCGCCGGCGGCCACCAGGAGCGCGGGCGCCGCGCCGGCACCGAGAACGTGCCGGGCATCGTCGCCCTGGGCCGGGCCTGCGAGCTGGCGGCGTCCGGGCGCGAGGTCGAGCAGGTCGCCGTGCGGCGGCTGCGCGACCGCCTCGAACGGGCCGTGCTGGCCGCCGTCCCGGACTGCCGCGTCAACGGCGACCCGGACCGCCGCCTGCCCAACACGACCAACATCAGCTTCGACTACATCGAGGGGGAGGGCATCCTGCTGCTGCTGGACCGCGTCGGGGTCGCCGCCTCGAGCGGCTCGGCCTGCACCTCGGGCAGCCTGGAACCGTCCCACGTCCTGAAGGCCATGGGGGTGCCCTTCATCGCCTCCCACGGCTCGATCCGCTTCTCGCTGAGCCGCTACACGACCGAGGAGGAGATCGACTACACGGCCGCCGCGTTGCCGCGCATCGTGGAGAGGCTGCGGGCGATCACCCCCTTCGGGAAGGAGCGCAAGACGTTCGGGGGCTGAGCCGCTCCCCGCCGTCGCCGCACCATGCTGACGCACGACACCGACACCGCCGCCGGCCTGCTCGACGGACCGCTCGCGGGCGCGGTCCCGGCCGGCCGGCTCGACGCGCCGGTCGCGGCGTTCGCGGCCGCGCTGGCGGCGTCCCGCGACGACCCCGCGCGCCTGCCGGTC
>JAURXS010000211.1 GCA_030654305.1 bacterium
CTGTCGGTGCGCTCGCTGGCCGAAGTGGTCAGGCGGGTTTCCACGCCCGTGAAGCCGGTTGCGGCATCGACGGTATGTCCTGTGCCTGTCGCTCAAGAGCCGACTGCCGCGCCGAAACCAAGCTTTGTCACCATCGCCTTCCACGCGGAACGTTTCGCGGTCTGGGAAGCCTGGCTCGCCGCTGCGCGAATCGCGGCACCGGGTGCGCCGACGGACGAACTCCTGGCTGGGTTGATCGATCAGGGTGGTGCGGCGATCGTCATACGCCTCGTGATCCAGCAATGTCCGGACTGTCGCTCGTCCATGATCGCCACATCCCGCGGCGACCTGGCCGTGACCGGCGCGCTCCTGGCGCGCGCTGTCTGCGAGGCCGAGCGGCAGGGTCCCGACGGGAGCCTGCGCCGGGCAGTGCCGCCGCGGATGCGGCGCCTCGTCCTAACCCGCGATGGTCATCGCTGCCAGGCGGAAGGATGCGGCCGCGCCCAGCACCTGCATGTCCATCACCGCACACCGATCGAAGAGGGGGGGCGTGCGACCCTCGACAACCTGATCACGCTCTGCGGCCGCTGCCATCGGGCGCTGCACGAACGCGAGGCGGCCCTGAAAGCCGCCGCAGGCGACCCGGCTGGTTGACGGAGTCTTGCTGCTGGGCAACGCTAGTTGCCGTACATCGACTTGAGCGTGCTCCAGGAGGCCCGCTCCGCGGGCGTTGCCCCGTCGCAGAAGGTCATCCAGCCCAGCGTCATCTGGTAGGAGGCGGGCGGCACGATCGCCAGCGTACCGGGCCAGCTCAACAACCCGCTGCCCGCTCCCGGGCCGTCGGGGCTCTGCGGGCCGAGGGCCGGGATCTGCCAGATGTCGCCGCCCGCCGCCGACGGCTCGCGGCCGGGGTGGGACACCGCGACGTAGTAGAGGCCGGGCGCCAGCGACACGTTCGGCGCCGTGAGGATCTTCATGCCGCCGGAACAGACCTGGTTGGCGCGCACACCCATCCCGACGGCGTCGAACAGCCACGGGTTCGGGCCGGCGTCCTGGAGGCACATAAGGGAGACCAGGGGCAGGCCCGCCGGCGGCGTGGCCGTCAACTGGATGCAGTACAAATCGACGTCGTCGTGGCCCGCGAGGACGCCTGCGATGGTCGTGAGGCCGCCGGTCCCGAGCGTGATCTGCGCGGTGCCGAGCAGATCGCCGGCATCGCCGTCCTCGGTCCAAACCTGTGCGAACGCGGCCGGGACGGCCAGCAACGCCACGACCGACAGGCAGACCAGCCACCGGCCGGCGCCGGAAGCGGCGCGACGTTCCAACTTGTCGTTCATCATGAAGATCTCCTGTCTCTGCCTGAGGGGGACTGCCGATTGCACGGGCCGGACGACCGGGCCGACATCGAAGTGTGCCGACAATCATGGCACGATCGCCTAGTCGGAAGCAATAGAGGCCTGATTTTATCTTATTTTGTGGCATGATCGGCTTGAGTGCCTGGTGGCGGCCGCCCGGTCAGGACGACGCCCGGCTATGATAGAATCCGCCATGGAGTGCGGCCGCGTGCCCGGAACCACCGCGAAGGAAGTGCCATGTCCAGGAACCGCATCACCGTCTTCGCCACCTTGTTCGTGTCTCTGGCGTTGGTCGCACAAGTGGCGGCGCGCCCCTTCGCAGGCACGCCTCCCCTGCCCGCCGGTCTGACCATCGCCGATGTCCCGAGCGGCACGCTCGTCGACCTGGCCGCTCCTCTGGCCGGACTCGAGCGCTTCGACGGCAGCGGGAACGCGCCCGCGGCCACGACCGGCCTGTGGCGTCAGATGCTCTTCGAGCTGCGCCGCTCCAGCCTCATGGAACGCGGCTGGCCCGAACCGCGCGACCTGGAGCGGCGCGCGCTGGCCGCGGCGTCGCCCGAGGTCGTGCCGGTGGCCCTGCTGGACGCGTCCTACGACCGTCTGCGACCCGGCACGCCTGCGGACCGGCAGCGCTGGGACCGCGCCGACGTCGAGCGCGGCCGCGTCTTCGCCGCCGCCGCGCTGCGCCCCGTGACGTACCACGGCGCCCGCGTCGAGTTGCTCTTCGCCGCCGACCTGTGCGTCGGCGGCCTGCCGCCGCGCCTCGAGGTCGACCCCGATGACGGCGGCGGCTGGCGCGACGTCGGCCCTGATGGCCGGCTCACCGCGAGCTACACCGCCACGGGCATTCACACGCTGCGCCTGCGCGCGACGACGCCCGACGGCGCCCTGCGCCACGCCGCCTTCACGCTCGATGTCGCCGCGCTGCAGACCCCGCAGCCGACCGAGACCTGGCCCGTCACGGCGAGCGTGCTCTACGACGGCGCCGCCGGCGCCGGCTCGGCCTACGTCTATCTCGCCGAGGGCCGCACCAGCTGGCCAACCCCGTGGTCGTGGTCGAGGGCTTCGACCTCG
>JAURXS010000212.1 GCA_030654305.1 bacterium
AAACGCCAGCTCTCGAACCTCCCCCTGGTCGCCGGCGCCCTGTTCATGGCGGTGCTGGCGGTCACCCTGTTCCTGGAGTGCCGCCGCAAGGACGACATCCACACCTTCGCCTTCGAGACGATGGGGACGCAGGCGTCGGGCACGGTCTACGTGTGGGACCGCACGCAGGACCGCCTGCCCGGCGACCTGGTGCACGCCACCTACGATTCGATCGAGACGGCGCTCAGCTCCTGGCGCGAGACCAGCGAAGTCGGCCGCCTGAACGCCGCGCCCGCCGACACGACCATCGCCATCTCGCCGTGGTTCAGCGAGTGCCTGCGGGTCTCGGAGGGATTCCGGCAGATCAGCGGCGGCGCCTTCGACCCCACCGCCGAGCCGCTGATGCGCCTGTGGGGCTTCTACCGCCGCGAGGGGCGCCTGCCGACCCCGGCGCAGATCGACTCGGCGCGCGCCCTGATGGGCCGCTACGAGCACGACCCCTTCCGCCGCACGGTGCGCAAGCTGGACGCCGGCACGAGCTTCGACCTGGGCGGCATCGCCAAGGGCTTCGCCGTCGACCGCGCCGTGGCCAACCTCATCGCGCTGGGCATCAGCAGCGCCATGATCGACCTGGGCGGCAACCTGTTCTGCCTGGGGGTGCCCGAGGGACGGGACGCCTGGCGCGTGGGGATCCGCGACCCCCTGGACCGCGACCAGCTGTTCGCGACCGTCGGGCTGGTCAACCAGGCGGTGGCCACCAGCGGCTCCTACGAGCGCTTCGTGGAGATCGACGGGCGGCGCTACGGGCACATCATGAACCCCGCCACCGGCCGGCCGGCCGAAGGGCTGCTGAGCGCGACGGTCGTCGCCCGCAGCGCCACGGTGGCCGACGGCCTGTCCACGACGCTGTTCGTGCTGGGGCCCGACGCAGCCGCGGCCCTGCTGCGCGACCACTACCGCAACGTGGAGGCCGTGCTGGTGCTGCCGGGGACCGGGAATGTCGAGGCCCGGGTCGTGGCGACGCCGGGCCTGAAGGGCGACCTGGAACTGCGCGCGGAGTACCGCGGACGCTACTCGCTGGAGTTCCTGGACTTCTGAACGGCGGGCGGCGCCGGCGCCAGCGACGACAGCGGCTTGCAGAGCACGCAGTTGCCGCAGTCCATCTCGCGCGGCGGTTCGTACTTCTCCCCCGCGCGGATCGCGCGCCGCTCCTCTAGCCGGTTCATGCCCGCCAGCAGCAGGCCCAACGTCAGGAACGCCCCCGGCGGCAGGATCATCACCAGCATCGGCGGGTAGCCCGGCCCGAACAGCGGGTAACCGAGGATCGAGCCGCTGCCCAGGACCTCGCGCACGCTGCCCAGGACCGACAGGCCGAGCGTGAAGCCCAGGCCCATGCCCAGGCCGTCGGCCAGCGAGACGGCGACGCCGTTGCGGCCGGCGAAGGCCTCGGCGCGGCCCAGGATGATGCAGTTGACCACGATCAGCGGGATGAACAGGCCGAGGCTGCGGTGAAGCTCGAAGAAGTACGCGTGCATGACCAGGTCCACGACCGTCACGAACGATGCGATCACCACGACGTAGCCCGGGATGCGCACCTGGCGCGGGATGAAGTTGCGCAGCGCGGAGATCATGACGTTGCTGCAGACCAGCACGAAGGTCGTGGCCAGCCCCATCCCCAGCGCGTTCTTGACCGAGGTGCTGACCGCCAGCGTCGGGCACATGCCCAGCAGCAGGCGGAACACGGGGTTCTCCTTCCAGATCCCCTGGGCGAATGTGCGTCCCATGTTCGCCATCAGCGCGCCTCCCCTGTGGTGTCCGCCGCCACGGCCGACGCCGCGCCCTGCAGCTGCGGCCGGTCGCGCTCGAAGCCCGCCAGCCCGGTGCTGACGGCCTCGGCCAGCGCGCGTCCGGTGACCGTCGCGCCGGTGATGGCGTCGACGTCGCCGCCGTCCTTCTTCACGCGCCAGTCGCGATCGTTCAGGCCGTGGCCCGCGTAGAAGCTCTTGAGCACCTCGGCGTCCGCGTAGCGCGAACCGAGGCCGGGTGTCTCGGCGTGTCGCAGGACGCGCACGCCCTGGACCCGGCCGCCGGCGTCCACGCCCACCATGACCGCGATCTCGCCGGAGTAGGCCTTCGCGCTCGTCGCGGCGAAGGCGTAGCCGGTCGGACCGTCGGGGCCGCGGCCCACGAAGTAGATGCCGCCGTCGGCGAGCGTGTCGGGCTCCAGCGTCTCGAACGGAGGCATGACCGCTTCGACGGCTTCGCGCTGGGCCAGGGCCTCGACCGCGGCGATGGGCTCGCGCGTCATGGCGTCGACCTTCGACAGCACGACCGCCATCACGGCGCAGATCAGCGCCAGGCGCAGCGACAGGTTCAGGATCTCCCTCATGCCGCGTCGGCCTCCCGGTAGAGCTTGCGCGCCTCGCCGAAGACCCGCGGCCGCGTCCAGCGGTCGATCAGGGGCGTGGCGGCGTTCATCAGCAGGATCGCGAAACTGACGCCCTCGGGGTAGCCGCCCCAGAGGCGGATGACCGCGGTGAGCAGGCCGCAACCGGCGCCGAAGATCAGCAGGCCGCGGCGCGTCACCGGCGAGGTGACCATGTCGGTGGCCATGAACCAGGCGCCGAGCATCAGGCCGCCGCCCAAGAGGTGGACCAGCGGCGAGGCGTAATGCGCCGGATCGGCCAGGTGGGCGACGCCCGTCACCAGCGCCGTGACGGCCATGAAGGCGACCGGCACCTGCCAGCGGATGACCCCGCGCCACAGCAGCCACAGTCCGCCCAGCAGCAGGGCCAGCGCGCTGACCTCGCCGAAGCTGCCGCCGACGTTGCCCAGCAGCAGGTCGCGCAGGCCCGGTGCGCCGGCCTCGGCCACGGTGCGGCCCAGGCCCACCGCTTCCTTGATCGCGCCCAGCGGCGTGGCGCCGGTGGCGGCGTCCAGGGCGGTGCCCGGCCCCTGCGGCACGACCCAGGTCGTCATCTGCACGGGGAAGGAGATCAGCAGGAAGACGCGCGCGACCAGGGCCGGGTTGAACGGGTTGTAGCCGAGACCGCCGTAGACGGCCTTGCCCAGCCCGATCGCCACGGCGCTGCCGATCAGCACCAGCCACCAGGGGCTGCCCGAAGGCAGGTTCATCGCCAGCAGCACGCCGGTGACCACGGCGCTGTAGTCGCGCAGCGTCGCCGGCCGCTTCACCAGGCGCGCGCAGGCCCACTCGCAGGCCAGGCAGCCGGCGACCGCCACCACCAGCACGCGCAGCGCGCCCAGGCCGAAGAACCACAGGCCGGCCAGCAGGCCGGGCAGCAGGGCCAGCAGCACCTGCCGCATGATCCACGGCACGTCCTGCCCCGCGTGCACGTGGGGGGACGCGCTGACGATCAGGTCCTGCGGCGTGATGGGCTCGGCGACGGGGGCCGCGGGCTCGCGCGGGACGCCGTCCGGTCCGGCTCCGGGTTCCAGGGTCATGGTCCTTCCTCACCCTCGTTGGTTCAGGCCGTGGTCGCGGCGGCGGCGCGCTCGGCCTCGCGTTCGGCCTCACGTTCGGCCTTGGCCCGGCGCTCGTCCAGGATCTCGCGCCACTCCGCCTTGCCCCGCTTGAAGTGCTGGACCAGCGGTCGGCGCGATGGGCAGACGTAGGCGCAGCTGCCGCACTCGATGCAGTCCAGGATGTGCCAGTCGCCCAGTTCCTCGAAGCGGAACCGCTCGGCGATCAGGCCCATGGCGCTGGGCACCAGGCCCATCGGGCAGGCGTCGACGCAGGCGCCGCAACGGATGCAGGGGCCGCCCTCGAACAGGACCGCCTCGTCGTCGCGCAGGCAGAGCACGCCGCTGGTGCCCTTGATCAGGGGCACGTCCATGTCGAACTGGCCGATGCCCATCATGGGCCCGCCGAAGATGACCTTGCCGACGTCCGGGGTGACGCCCCCGCAGTGGGCCAGCACGTCCAGCAGCGGGGCGCCGACGCGCACGCGCAGGTTGTGCGGCACGTTGATCGCGGCGCCGGTGACCGTCGCCACGCGCTCGGTCATCGGCAACCCGTCGCGCACCGCCTCGAGGCAGGCCACGGCCGTGCCCACGTTCTGCACCACGCAGCCGACGTCCATGGGCAGGCCGCCGGGCGGCACGCGCCGGCCGCAGAGGGCGTAGATCAGATGCTTCTCGGAGCCCTGCGGGTACTTCGTCTCCAGCAGCTTGAACTCCGCCGCGACGTCCGCCGGGCAGGCCCGCCGCAGCGCCTCGAGCGCGTCGGGCTTGTTGGACTCGATGCCGACGCAGGCGCGCGTGACGCCCAGGACGCGCATCATCAGGCCCAGGCCCTCCATGACCTCGGCCGCCTGCTCGAGCATCACGCGGTGGTCGGCGGTGAGGTAGGGTTCGCACTCGGCGCCGTTGAGGATGAGCAGGTCGACCTTCTTCTCGGCCGGCGGGCTCAGCTTCACGTGTGTCGGGAACGTCGCGCCGCCCATGCCGACCACGCCGGCGGCCTGGATGGCGCGGCGCAGCGCGGCGGGCTCGAGCCGGCGCCAGTCCGCCGGCGGCGCCAGGCCCTCCCAGGGCCGGTCCTCGCCGTCGGATTCGATCTCGACCGCCAGCATGGGGCGGCCCAGCGGGTGCGGCAGCGCCGCCACCTGCTTGACCGTGCCGCTGGTCGGCGCGTGCACCGGCACGGAAACGAAGCCCACCGGCTCGCTCAGGGGCTGCCAGCGGGCCACGCGGTCGCCCTTCGCGACCAGCACCTTGCCCGGGGCGCCGAGGTGTTGGGCGATGGGCACCACGTAGCGGTGCAGCAGCGGCATGGCTTCGATCTGCAGGCCGGCCGTGTCCTTGTGGTAGGCGGGGTGGACGCCGCCGCGGAATTTCATGACGTCCTTTCGGCGGCCGGGGCCGCGGCGCCGCTGTAGACCAGGGAGCCCGTCGGGCAGAGCGCGGCGAGCGCCGGGTCGTCCGGCGCGTGCTCGTAGTCGATGTAGGCCAGGAAGTCGGCCACCTTGATGCGCGGGTCCCCGGTGAAGGACTTCTCGCACTTCTTGCAGCCCAGGCAGGCGACGGTGCAGGCCTTCTTGGCCGCCGGGCCGCGGTCGTGGTTGCTGCACAGCACGTGGATGGTCGCGTCGGCGGGCACCAGCTTGATCAGGTCCTTGGGGCAGGCGGCCACGCACTGCCCGCAGGCGGTGCAGCGGGCGGGGATGATCCGCGCCACGCCGCTGGGGGTCATCTCGACCGCGCCGAAGGCGCAGGCGCGCTGGCAGTCGCCCAGGCCGAGGCAGCCGGCGCCGCAGGCCTTGTCGCCGCCGCCGAGCAGGGCCGCGCTGGTGCAGCTGGCGAGCCCGTTGTAGCGGTACTTCTTGGCGGCGACGTCGTCGCCGCCCTGGCAGAGGATCAGGGCGACCTGGGGCGCGCGGTCCTGCACCGTCAAGCCGACGATGGAGGCCACGAGTCGGCGCGTCTCCTGATCGCAGACCGGGCAGCCGTCGGGCTGCGCGTCGCCGCGCACGACCGCGCCCGCGAAATCGCCGCAGCCGGCGAAACCGCAGCCGCCGCAGTTGGCGCCCGGCAGGGCCTCGGTGATCCGGTCCTGGCGCGGGTCGGTCTCCACGGCGAAGGCGCGCGCCGCCAGGGCGAGTCCCAGGCCGGAAAGCAGGCCGATCCCGGACAGCACGACGGTCGGAACGAGCATGATCCCTCCCCCGCCACGGCGGCGGCTCGGCTACTTGACGAGGCCGGCGAAGCCCATGAACGACAGCGACAGGGTGCCGGCGGTGAGCAGGGCGATGGCCGTGCCGCGGAAGCTGCGCGGCGTGTCGGCCAGGGCCAGCACCTCGCGGATCCCGGAGAACAGCACCAGCGCCAGGCCGAAGCCCATCGCCGCCGCCAGCGAGAAGACCGCGGTGACCAGCAGCGAGCTCTCGTTCATGATGTTCATCACCGCGCAGCCCAGCACCGCGCAGTTGGTCGTGATCAGCGGCAGGTAGATGCCGAGCGAACGGTAGAGCCCGGGGCTGAGCTTCTGCAGGGCGAGCTCCACCAGCTGCACCATCGCCGCGATGATCAGGATGAAGGAGATCGTCAGCAGGTACTCCAGGCCGTAGGGGCGCAGCAGGCCGTGGAACACGAGCCAGCAGACCGTGCTCGCCAGCGTCATCACGAACATGACCGCGGCGGTCATGCCCAGGGCCGTGGACAGCTTCTTCGAGACGCCGAGGAAGGGGCAGATGCCCAGGAAGCGGGACAGCACGAAGTTGTTGACGAGGATCGCGCTGAGCACCAGCAGGACGAGCTGCATGACCACCGCCTCTGCGTGTTAAGGAAATAACCAGACCCCAAGTAAGTCCCTTGAACGGGGACCATCAAGACAAATATTTAACAACCTGGACGATTGCGCTCCGGCTGCGCCTGGTCCGGAAGCGCCGATCTTCTCTGGCCCCGGACCCCTCCTTTGACTACTTTGAGCGCTCGCGCACAGCGATGTCCAGGGACCGTCGGCTCCGGCCACGGCCCCCCCATTCCGACTCCCGGGCGCACGGCCGGCACGGCGCGGCGCAGGGCAAGGAGGCGACGGTTCCGCCATGTCGATCGCAGTGACTAGACAGGACGATGTCGTGATCCGTTTCGCCGGCGACTCCGGCGACGGCATGCAGATCACCGGCAACCAGTTCACCGACACCACGGCCAAGGTCGGCAACGACCTCGCCACGTTCCCCGACTTCCCCGCCGAGATCCGCGCACCGGCCGGCACGCGGGCGGGCGTCTCGGGGTTCCAGATCCGCTTCAGCAGCACCGACATCCACACCGCCGGCGACATCCCCGACGTGCTGGTGGCCATGAACGCCGCGGCGCTGATCATGAACTACAAGGACGTCGCCCCCGGCGGGATCATCATCGCCAACACGGGCAACTTCACCGAGCGCGACCTGCAGAAGGCCAAGCTCGCGACCAACCCGCTGGAGGACGGCACCCTCGACGGGTACCGGGTCATCGCCATCGACATCAACGCCCGCGTCACCGAGGCGCTGGCGGGCTCGCCGCTGACGTCGAAGGACGTCCTGCGCTGCAAGAACTTCTACGTGCTGGGCCTGATGTACTGGCTCTACAGCCGGCCCATCGAGCCGACGCTGGAGTGGCTCGCCGCCAAGTTCGCCAAGAAGCCGGAACTGGCCGACGCCAACCGGACCGCCCTGCGCGCCGGCTACAACTCGGGCGACATCCACGAGGTCTTCCAGGGCCGCTACGAGGTGGTCCCGGTCGAGAACGCGATCCCCGGCACCTACCGCAACATCATGGGCAACCACGCCCTGGCCTTGGGCCTGGTCACCGGCGCGGAGCTCGCGAACCTGAAGCTGTTCCTGGGCTCCTACCCCATCACCCCGGCCACCGACATCCTGCAGCACCTCGCGGAGCTGAAGGAGTTCGGCGTGATCACCTGCCAGATGGAGGACGAGATCGCGGGCATCTGCACCGCCATCGGCGCCTCGTACGCCGGCCTGCTGGGCTGCACGACCACATCGGGCCCCGGCCTCGCGCTGAAGACCGAGGCGATGGGCCTGGCCGTCATGACCGAGCTGCCGCTGATCATCGTCGACGTGCAGCGCGCCGGCCCTTCGACCGGCCTGCCGACCAAGGTGGAGCAGGCGGACCTGCTGCAGTCCCTGTTCGGCCGCAACAGCGATGCCCCCCTGCCGGTGCTGGCCTGCGCCACCGCGGCCGACGCCTTCGACTGCGCCGTGGAGGCCTGCCGCATCGCCGTGCAGTACATGACGCCGGTGATCCTGCTCAGCGACAACTACATCGCCAACGGCGCGGAGCCCTGGCGGCTGCCCGAGATGGACAAGCTGCCGCGCTTCCCGGCCGCCCAGGTCACCGACCCGGCCGGATACGCGCCCTACGCGCGCGACGGGAAGCTGGCGCGTCCCTGGGCCGTGCCCGGCACGCCCGGCCTCGAGCACCGCATCGGCGGGCTCGAGAAGGAGAACATCACCGGCAACGTCAGCCACAACCCCGAGAACCACCAGCTGATGTCCGAGATTCGGCGCGACAAGGTGCTGGGCGTGCGGGACACCATCCCGACGCCCGAAGCCTCCGGGCCGCGCGAGGCCGATCTGCTGGTGGTCGGCTGGGGCTCGACCTACGGCGCGATCCGCAGCGGCACCGAGCGTCTGCGGCGCGAGCAGAACGTCTCGGTCGCCCACCTGCACCTGCGGCACCTGTGGCCGCTGCCGTACGGGCTGGACGAGATCTTCGCCCGCTACAAGCAGATCCTCGTGCCGGAGCTGAACATGGGGCAGCTGTCCCGCCTGCTCCAGGGCGAATACCCCGACCACCGTTTCCTGCACTTCGGCAAGGTCAAGGGCAAGCCCTTCACCGCGCGCGAGATTCGGGAAAAGATCACCGCCGTGCTGGAGGGTAAGTCATGAGCGCCGTCCAACTGACTCCCAAGGACCTCAAGTCGGACCAGGAAGTCCGCTGGTGCCCCGGCTGCGGCGACTACGCGATCCTGAACGCCACGCAGGCCGCGCTGGCGGAGATCGGCGTGCCCCGCGAGAAGATGACGATCATCTCGGGCATCGGCTGTTCCAGCCGCTTCCCGTACTACATGGGCTGCTACGGCTTCCACTCGATCCACGGCCGCGCCGCCGCCATCGCCACCGGCACCAAGACGGCCAACCCGGACCTCTCGGTGTGGGTCGTCACCGGCGACGGCGACGCGATGTCGATCGGCGGCAACCACCTGATCCACGCCATGCGCCGCAACGTCGACCTCAAGATCCTGATGTTCAACAACCAGATCTACGGGTTGACCAAGGGCCAGTACTCCCCCACCTCGCCGGCGGGCCTGAAGACCAAGACTTCGCCCTACGGCTCGGTGGACCTGCCCTTCAACCCGATCAACCTGGCGCTGGGCTCCGGGGCGACGTTCGTGGCCCGCACCGTGGACACGAACCCCAAGCACATCAAGAGCACCCTGCTGGCCGCCGCCGCCCACAAGGGCATCGCCTTCGTCGAGATCTGGCAGAACTGCGTGATCTTCAACGACGGCGCCTGGAAGGACTGGTCGACGAAGGACGCCCGCGCCGAGCGCACGATCGACCTGCAGCCGGGACAGCCGCTGGTCTTCGGCAAGGACAACGAGAAGGGCCTGCGCATCTCCGGCGGCGAGGTCGAGGTCGTCGCGGCGGCCGACGCCGACGTCTGGGACCCGACGACGGCCGCGCCGCTGGCCTACATCATGGCCTACCTGGACGAGCGGGAGGACCTCCCGCACGCCCTGGGCATCTTCCGCCAGCACGACAAGCCGACCTACGACGGCGCCGTGAAGGAGCAGATCGACTCCCTGACCGCCAAGAAGGGCAAGGGCGACCTGAAGAAGCTCATCTACACGAAGGACGCCTGGCAGGTCGGCTGACCGCGGACGCCCCCACGGAACAAGGGCCCGGCCACACGGCCGGGCCCTTTTCGTCGTGCGTCGCCGGGTCGGGGCTACTTCACCAGCTCGGGGCGGTGCAGGACCGCGATCGCCACGAAGGCCGCGTTCATCCCCATCACGAACAGGAAGAAGACGACGATCCAGATCCAGGGATTGCGGCCCAGCCAGCGCTTCATCGTCACGGCCCCCGGAACTGGACGTCGAGGTCCTTGGTCTCCCCGGTGAGCGAGTCGGTCACCGTGAGGGTCATCGGGAAGGAACCCGTGTACAGGGCGCGGTCCAGGTACAGGAACAGCGGCGTCTGGCCGTCCTCCAGGGGATCGAGCCGGACGATCGGCTGCGGCAGGATGAGTTCCAGGCCGGGCCGGTCGCCGGACGTCAGGGCGATGCTGTAGGTGCTGGCGCGGTCGCCCTTGTTCTGCAGGTGCAGGTTGTAGAGGTTGCGGATGCGCCCGCCCTCGAACAGGTAGGGCATGCCGGCCTGGCGCAGGGCGTTCGCCTGGAAACCCTCGCGGCTGCCGGCCGAGAGCGTCGCCACCGTCAGCCCGAGCAGGCCCAGGCAGCCGTAGACGACCGTGCGGGCGCGCAGCAGCGGGCGCCGCGGCTCGCCCAGGAACGCCCGCTGGGAATCGTAGCGCACCAGGCCCTGCGGCTTGCCGAGCCGCCGCATGACGTCGTCGCAGGCGTCGATGCAGTTGGTGCAGCCGATGCACTCCATCTGCAGCCCGTTGCGGATGTCGATCCCCGTCGGGCAGACCTCCACGCAGCGGTAGCAGTCGACGCAGTCGCCGCCCTCGTCCCGGCCCTTGTGCCGCGGCTCGCCGCGCCGCTCGTCGTAGCCGATGATGATCGTGTCCTGGTCGATGAGCGAGGACTGCAGCCGCCCGTACGGGCAGATGATCAGGCAGGTCTGCTCGCGGAACCAGGCGAAGTCGAAGTAGAGGACCGCGGTCCAGAACATCGACCAGCCGAAGGCCGTGGGATGGAGCGCCGGCGATCCCGTGATCACGTGCAGCAGCTGGCGCGGCGGGAAGAAGTAGCTCAGGAAGACGTGGGCGATGACATAGGAGCCGCCCAGGAAGACGACGTGCTTGAGCAGCTTGCGCCAGAAGCGCCCCGCCGTCGGCGGCCCCAGGTTGCGGCGGATGCGCTCGACCCGGGGTCCCTCGATCCACCGCTCGAACTTGCGGAACACGCCCTCCATGAAGACGGTCTGCGGGCAGGCGTAGCCGCACCAGATGCGGCCCCAGAGGGCCGTCGCCACGAACAGGCCGAACCCGACGCCCGTCAGCACGAAGAACATCAGGTAGAAGTCCTGGTTCGTGAAGCTGAGGCCGAACAGGTAGGCGTGGCGCGCGGGCAGGTCGACGTGGACCGCCGGGTGGCCGCCGATCACGAGCCAGGGCAGCGCCGCGTAGACCAGCAGCAGCACCATGAAGACGAGGTTCTTCAGGACCTGCCAGCGGCCGCTGACGTCGGCCGGGTGCAGGAAGTTGCGCGAGCCGTCCGCGTTGATCGAGTAGACGGTGTCCAGGTCGGGACGGCGGCGCTCCTTCCTGCCCTTGCCCTGCTCAGCCATTGCCGGCCGCCCCTGCTGCCGCGGGCGCGGCGGACGGCGGTGCCACGGTGGTCGGCGGCGCCGCCGCGGCCGCGGGGGCCGCTGCGGCCTCGGGCACGCCCTCGGGCGCCTTGCCCGGCACCTCGGTGCCCTTGA
>JAURXS010000213.1 GCA_030654305.1 bacterium
AGTTCGAGCAGCGCAAGCGCGAGGAAGCCGAGCGGATGAGCCGGCTGTTCGCCGACGGGGATCAGGACCGAAGGCAGCAGGACAGGCTCAAGGGGATGGATGAGGGGCTGCTCAAGTTCGAGCGGGGCAAGCCCCGCAACCCCTTCGGCGATGGCTGATTCCCGCTGCGATCACGCAGAAGGGCCCCGGTCGCCTCGCAGCGCGACCGGGGCCCTTCGCGTGGACGGTTCCGGTGTGGACGTCAGTTCAACAGCGCCGCCCGGTTGTCCTCGATCTTGGCTTTCTCCAAGCGCTCCTTGTACCAAGCGTCGATAGCCTCCTGCTGCTTGCGCCCGAGCACCGTCTGCTCGAGGGTGGCGCGCTGCGACAGGAAGCCCATCTCGTCGAAGGACGTGCGCCACAGCACGCGCAGGGCGTACAGGCCGCGGGGGGTGTCCACGCGGGGCACCAGCGTGCCGATCGGGTTGGCGAAGGCCGCCTGGTTGAAATCGGTGTTGTAGCCGACCCCGATCACGTTGCCCGTGGCGGTGAAGGTGTCGGTCACGGCGTGGGCGAGGCCCTGCTCGGCGGCGACCTGCGCGAAGGTGCGCCCGCTGTTCAGCGCGGCCACGGCAGGGGAGAGCTTGGCGTCCGCCAGGACGAGCTTCTTCTCGCGGGTGACCTTCACGACGATCTGGGGCTGGACGTCGGCCAGCGGCGCGGGGCCGGCCGGCAGGATCCGCACGTTCCCGACGACGTAGTAGGTGTCCTCGCCGCCCAGGACGCGGCTGATGTCGCCCGGCTTCGACGAGAAGGCGAACTGCGTGCCCGACACGGTGTTCTGGTAGCCGGGGATGTCGCGGCCCTCGCGGCAGGCCTGCGGCGTCTGCACGGCGAGCCCGCTCGCCGCGGCGGCCGAGGCGAACCCCTTGTCCAGGGCGTTCTGGCGGAAGGCCTCGGCCTTCTCGTAGAGCGCGGCGGCGGTGTCGGCCCCCGGGGTCAACTTGAACAGGATGTGCCGCGCGTGGACCTGGCCCGCGGGCTCGTGCGCGAGCACCTCGATGAGGTGGTAGCCGAACTGCGTCTTGACCGGGGCGCTGATCTCGCCGACGGGCAGGCTGAAGGCGGCGTTGGCGAACTCCGGGACCATGCGGCTGCGGTCGAAGCTGCCCAGGTCGCCGCCGTTGGCCTTCGAGCCTTCGTCCTCGGAGTAGAGCGCGGCCGCGCGGGTGAAATCGATTTCGCCGGAGAGGATCTCCTGGCGCACTTCGCCGGCCATGGCCAGGACTTCCGCGTCGTCCGCCGCGCTGGGCTCGATCGGCAGCTGCACGAGCTGGACTTCGACCCGCTTCTGCTCCTCGAACTCGTCGGGATGGGCGGCGTAGTAGGCCGCGATCTCCGCGTCGGTGGGCTGGACGGGCAGCGTCAGGTCGCTCAGCGTGACGCCGACGTACTCGGCGACGGCGCGGCCCGTCTGGCGGGTGAACTCCTCGCGCAGTTCCGACTCGCTGACGGTGGCGTCGGCGGCCAGGGCCGTCATCAGCCGCTGCTGCGGGATCGCCGTGCGCAGGTAGTTGCGCAGGCCGTCCAGGTTGAAGTTCGGGTCCTCCAGGGCCTGCCGGTAGGAGACCTGGTCGAACACCCCCGTGCTGTCGGTGAACTGGGAGCGCAGCTCGACCGGCGGGTCGTTCCAGATCAGGTCCTCGAGCGCCTTGTCGCTGAGCCCGAGTCCCCGCTCCTCGATCTCCAGGTTGGCCAGTTTGAAGCGCAGCAGCGACTGCCAGACGGCATCGGCGGCCATGGCCTCCTGGTTCGCGGTCAGGGCGGCGCCGCCGTACTGCTGCCGCATGTTGGCGAGGTACCCGCGGTACGCATCGTCCCACTCGCTGGCGGAGATCTTCTCGCCGTTGATCTTGCCCAGCACCTGCGGCGAGGGGCCGTTGCCCATGCTCCGATCGTTGCACTGGGCGCCCCACACCACGAAGGTGAAGAGGATGAAGCTGATGGCGATGATCCAGTAGAAGAACTTCGCCCGGGACCGCAGAAGCTGGAACATCGTGGATCTCCTGGTAGCGGAACGACCTGGTATCGAAACGACCTGGTATCGGAGCGGCATCGTGCGGCACGTACCCACGGCCGGTCCCGCGGAACGGGACGGCTCGTCAGGCCGGCACGAATTTGGAAATCTAGCACGGCAGGGCCCCACGGGCCAGGAAAAACGCGTTTGCTGGACATCGCCCCCGACCGCTGCTACCGTAGCCGCCCCCATCCGGAGGTGGAGATGTCCCGGCGCCTCGCCCGCCTGCTGCTCGCAGCCGTCTTGGCCGTCGTCATCGGCGCCGATGACGTCGTGCCGCCGGCGCGCGCCCAGGCCGTTCCGGATCCATCCCCCGTCTGGCCGCTGGACCTGCCGACCCGCCACCTGACCTCGAACTTCATGGAACACCGCCTCGGCCGCTTCCACGCCGGGATCGACCTCAAGACCGGCGGCCGCTGCGGGTTGCCGGTCCGGGCCGCCGAGGACGGCTGGATCAGCCGGCTGCGCGTGGCGCCCTTCGGCTACGGCTGGGTCGTCTACCTGCGCGGCGATTCGGGCCGGACCTACGTCTACGCCCACCTGGAGCGCCTCGCGGACCCCTGGCGGGAACTGGTGCGCGCGGACCTGCGCCGGCGCGGCGCCTCCGAAGCCGACCTCGTCCTGACGCCAGGCGCCCACCGCGTGCGGCGCGGCGAGGTCCTGGCCCTGTCCGGACAGAGCGGCACCCTCGGGCCGCACCTGCACTTCGAGGTGCGCGACGCGGCCAACCTGCCCCTGGACCCGCTGGCGTGGGGCTTCGCGCCGCCCGACACGATCTCGCCGGAGATCCTGGCCGTGCGCTGCCTGCCGGCGGCGCCGGGCGTGCGGGTCGCCGGGTCGGCCGGCGCCCGGCTGTTCGAGACGGGTGCGCCGCTCGCCGGGACCCTGCCGCCGCTGACGGTGGACGGTCCCGTCGCTTTCACGGCCCGCGTGAACGAAACGGCCGACGCCGCGGGCCACCGGCTCGAGCCGTGGCGCCTGACGGTGACCCTCGACGACTCGCTGGTCCTCGAGGCGCGCAACGACGTCTTCGACCTGACGACCCAGGCCTACATGCGTCTGGAATGGCTGCAACTCCCGGGCGGTCGCGAGCGCTGGCTGATGCGCCGCGAGGGCAACCGCCTCGACGGCCGCCGCGGCGGGGAGTGGTCGCGCGACCCGACGGTCCTGCTTCCCGGCGACCACGTCGTGCGCCTGCGCGTCGAGGACCGCGCGGGCAACGCCGGCGAGGTCGCCTGGCGGTTGACGGTGGTCGCCCCGGGAGGCGAGGCGCCGACGGGGGGGGGCTGGCGTCCCTCGCCCGTGGAATCGGCGGGCGAGGCCCCCGGCAGCCGTTTGACCCCGTTCTGCGCGAGCGGGCCGGCGGGCGAAACCGCCGTGTCGCCTGGCCCTTACGCCGCCGTGCCCGACCGGCTGACCCTGGCGGAGGTCCGCCGCGCCCTGCGGTCCCAGGGCCTGGTCCACCTCGGCTGGGCGCTCGACATGCGCAGCCCGGACTGGTGCCGCAGCGAGTCGGTGACGCTGCCCCTCGCGGCCGGTCGGCTCGACACGCTGCCCGACGGGGTGGGGCTCTACATCGACCGCGGCGACGAGACCTGGGGGCGCGTCGGCAGCCCGCAGCGCGCCGGCGCCCTCTGGACGGTCGGGATCGCGGGGCCGGGGCGCTACGCCCTGTTCGCCGACCGCACGCCGCCCTACCTGGGGCCCGGGCCGGCCGAAGGCGTCGTCGGACCCGGTCCGGCCGCCGTCGACCCCGCGGTCACGCCGCCGCGCTGGGAGGTGCTCGCGCTGCCGCTGGACGACCGCGGCAGCGGCATCGATCCCGCGACCGTCAGCGTCGATCTGGACGGCGCCGCGCTTACGCCCGAGCCCGACCCGCTGCGGGACCGCCTGCTGGTCGAACTGCCCGACGATTTGGCCGCGGGCCCGCACCGCCTCGCGGTCGCGGCCCGGGACCGCGCCGGGCTGGCCGTCGAGCGCGTCTACCGGCTGGAACTGCGCCCCTAGACCGCAGGCGCCGCCCCCGGGTGGACGCCAACCCGGCGGTGCTGCTATGGTGGATCGGCGATCCCGGACAGCGACCGCACGACCCGCGTCCTGAACGACCAGCAACCGCGCGACCCGGACCGAGGCCGATGGCAACGACGACGTTCGTCCACCTGCACAACCACTCCGACTACTCGCTGCTCGACGGCGCCATGAAGGCCGAGTCCCTGGCGAAGCGCGCGGCGTCCTTCGGCATGCCGGCGGTCGCCCTGACCGACCACGGCAACCTCTTCGGCGCCGTCGAGTTCTACCTGGCCTGCGGCAAGGCGGGGATCAAGCCGATCCTGGGCATGGAGGCCTACGTCGTCCCCGACCACCGCGACCGCAGCGCCGAGGCCGGCGGCCGCCCCCACCACACGGTGCTGCTGGCCCGCGACCGCACCGGATGGCGCAACCTCATGAAGCTGTCCTCGCGGGGCTACCTCGACGGCTTTTACCACAAGCCCCGCATCGACAAGCAGCTGCTCGACGCGCACCGCGAGGGGCTGGTCGCCCTGAGCGCCTGCCTGTCGGGCGAGCCGAGCCGCTACCTGCGGCAGGGCGACGTCGCGGGCGCGACGCGCGCCGCCGCCGAGTACCGCGACATCCTGGGGGCCGACAACTACTTCCTGGAGATCCAGGACCACGGCCTCGAGGACGAGGCGCGCGTCCGGCGCCTGATGCCCGAGGTGGCGCGCCAGACCGGGGTCGGGCTGATCTGCACGAACGACTGCCACTACCTCGAGCGCGACCACGCTCAGGCCCACGACCTGCTGCTCTGCATCGGCACCAACCGGCAGTTCGAGGACCCCGGCCGGTGGCGCTACGACACCGACCAGATCTACCTGAAGTCCGCGGACGAGATGCTGCAGCTGTTCCGGGACTGGCCCGAGGCCTGCGAGAACACGCTGCGGGTCGCCGGCATGTGCGACCTCAAGCTCGAGCTGGGACAGCTGCTGCTGCCCGCCTTCCCGCTGCCCGCCGGCTTCCCGGACGAGTGCGCCTACCTGGTGCACCTCGCGCGCGAGGGCCTCGCGCGCCGCTACCCCGCGATCACGCCCGAGCTGGAGACGCGCTTCGCCTACGAGCTGGACGTGATCCGGCAGACCGGCTACGCCGGCTACTTCCTGATCGTCTGGGACTTCATCCGCGCGGCGCGGGACATGGACATCCCGGTCGGCCCGGGCCGCGGCTCGGCCGCCGGCAGCCTCGTCTGCTACTGCCTGGGGATCACCGACATCGACCCGATCCGCAACCAGCTGCTGTTCGAGCGCTTCCTGAACCCCGAGCGCGTCTCGATGCCCGACATCGACGTGGACTTCTGCTTCGAGAAGCGCCCGCGGATCATCCGCTACGTCGAGGAGAAGTACGGCCGCGAGAACGTCTCGCAGATCATCACCTTCGGCACCATGGCCGCGCGCGGCGTGCTGAAGGACGTGGGGCGCGTGCTGGGCTTCAGCTTCGCGGAGGCCGACCGGCTCAGCAAGCTGGTGCCCGAGGGCCCCGGCGTCTCGCTGGCGGCGTCGCTGGAGGAGGTGCCCGGCTTCAAGGCCGTGCGGCAGGAGTCGCCGCGGCACGACATGCTCATCCGCAACGCGCTGGTGCTCGAGGGGCTCTCGCGCAACCCGGGCATCCACGCCGCGGGCGTGCTGATCACGCCGCAGCCCCTGATCGAGCACATCCCGATGTACAAGTCCGCCAAGGACGACATCACCAGCCAGTTCGACATGCGCATCGTCGAGAAGATGGGCCTGCTGAAGATGGACTTCCTGGGCCTGCGCACCCTGACGGTCATCGACAAGGCGCTGGACCTGGTGGCGCAGGCGACCGGCAGGCGCCTGACGCCCGCCGAGCTGCCCATGGACGACCCCGAGACCTACCGCTTGCTGCAGCAGGGGCGGACCGTGGGTGTCTTCCAGCTCGAGAGCTCGGGCATGCAGGAACTGCTGCGCAAGATGAAGCCCGAGGCCTTCGAGGACATCGTCGCCGTGAACGCCCTCTTCCGGCCCGGCCCGCTCAACGCGCACATGGACCAGGTCTACGTCGACTGCAAGCACGGCCGCAAGCGGGTGTCCTTCCCGCACAAGGACCTCGAACCCGTGCTGCGCGAGACCTACGGCGTCATCCTGTACCAGGAGCAGGTGATGCAGATCGCGGCCGTCATGGGCGGCTTCTCCATGGGCCAGGCGGACACGCTGCGCAAGGCCATGGGCAAGAAGAACAAGGACATGATGGACCAGATGCGCGTGCTGTTCGTCGAGGGCGCGCGCGCGCGGGAGTACCCGCAGTCGCTGGCGGAGTCCGTCTACGACACCATGGCCGAGTTCGCCGAGTACGGCTTCAATAAGTCGCACTCGGCCAGCTACGCGGTCCTGTCGGTCCAGACGGCCTGGCTCAAGGCGCACCACCCGGCCGCCTTCATGGCCGCGACCATGAGCACCGAGATGCGCAAGTCCGACCGCGTGACCCAGCTCATCGACGAGGTCAAGTCGCTGGGCCTGCGCATCGTGCCGCCCAGCGTCAACAGCCCGAGCTGCGAGTTCGGGGTGCGCGGCGGCGAGATCCTGTTCGGCATGGGCGCCGTCAAGAACGTCGGCGGCAAGGCCATCGAGGAGATCGTGCGCGCCCGCGCGGAGCTGGGCCGCGACTTCCGGGACCTCTACGACTTCTGCGAGCGCGTCGACCTCAACGCGCTCAACCGCAAGGTCGTCGAGAGCCTGATCAACGCCGGCGCGCTGGACGGCCTCACCGGGCACCGCCGCCAGATGCTGCAGAACCTCGACCGCGCGCTGCAGTACGGGTCGCGGGTCGCCCGCGAGCGGTCGCGCGGCCAGGCCTCGCTGTTCGGTGCGGCCGCCGGCGCGGAGGTCGAGCCCGTCCTGGAGCCCTGCGCGCCCCACGACCCGCTGGACGAGCTCAGCCTGGAGCGCCAGGCCGTCGGCTTCTACCTCTCCGGGCACCCCTTCCACGAGTACCGCGAGTTCATGGACGCGCTGCCGGTGTCCGACACGCGGCGGGCTGCGACCCTGGGCGAGGGCGCGTGGGTCGACCTGGCCGGCGTGGTCACCTCCTTCACCGAGGCCCGCGACCGCAACAAGCGCCTGTACGCCCGCACCCACTTCGAGGACCGCCGCGGCATGATCGAGGTCATCGCCTACGCCGACCTCTACGAGAAGTCGGCGCCGCTGATCCAGGGCGACGGCATCCTGATCGTCGGCGGGCGCATGCGGGTCAACGACGACGGCACCCGCATCGTCATCGCCGACCGCGCCGTGACGGTCGACGAGGCGCTGCGGGCCTGGACGCACGAGGTGCTGCTGCGCCTGGACCTGGACGCCCCCGGCGCCGAGACCGCGGCCGACGCCCTCGACGAGCTCGTGCGTTCCTCGCGGCCGGCGGACGGCGCGGACACCGCGTCGGACCGGCCGGTGCCCCTGCTGGTGGAGGTCCTGCGGGGCGGGCGGAGCTGGCTGCTACGCTCGCGCAGCCACCGGG